>NZ_CP054492.1:2129366-2433561 GCF_015265455.1 Candidatus Sulfurimonas baltica
CCTATATCCCATTGCATCAACTGTGATGCTCGGTCTAGCGGAAGCGAAGATGGGCCTTGCATTTTAAAGTACGCTTCTTCTCTTCTTAATGACTCCTGTAGTATGTCTAATTCTTGTTTTGCAAAATTATATGTTTTCCATACACCTTGAGATAGCTGTGCTGAGCCTACTGGTCTATCTATATAGCTTAGAGCACTTACATTTTTAACATCTTCGAAACTACTTATACTGCCAAGTGTTCTCTCATCTATTTGTGAAACTCGCCACTCCCCATAACTCTCAACTTGAACTGAAACTCTATTCATAGGGTAAAATGAGATAGAAGCACTTGTCATAATTGCGTTTTGTGGTACCGTTTTTAAAGAGAATCCACAAATACCAAAGCATTCCCCTTTGCCTTCGCTTATTCCAACAAATAAGGAATTATTTCCAAAGTGTTCTGCATTTTTCTTTGTCTTTTCGCCGACGTAACCTATACTTTCGGCCAACGGATAAAGAATTTTAGAAAACATGTTATACGCTGGTTTGGTTCTTACCCCTAAAATCTGTCCATATGCTGACTTTACATTTCTGTCTTTACATACCGCTCGAATATAATAGTAATAGTTTGTTGAAAATCTTAAATTTTTGTCAACATATGTCTTTAGCTTTGTCATCCCTATTCTATTTGAAGCTTGAGTAAAACCTTTTATCTTATTTGAGCGATATATTTCAAAATAAATAGTTTCATCACTGATGTAATCCCAGGATAGTTCAACTTCCCTTGAACTAACATCAACTGCTACAAAGTTCTCTACTCTTGGGACTGCATTGTTTTTATTATAGTTATTAACCTCAGAGAGTGCAAATATTAATGCTGGAATATTTTCATCAAGATTTTCACTCATGTGCTCTATATAGTCACTAATATTTCTAGTTCCAACTTCAGCAACTAAAGAGAGAGCACCTTGGGAGTAGTAAAACTCTCTTGCGCTTCCTGATATAAGATGTACTGGCGGTTTCCCCATATGAATGCCATATTCACGACCAGACTCTTTTCTAATCTCTTCGGCCATATTACCAGCAAGCAGATTTAAATCGACCGCATCGACCGCATCTTCATGTATAAAGTTATGAGCAGGGAAGAAAACATTTCCTTGTGAATGGTAATCCAACGCAATTGTTATATTTTTATGAGAGAGAACAAAATCCCTAATTGCTACAGTTTCTGGCTCACTAAAAGCACTTGGCCCGGAGTATACATTTGATGTTGTTTCATTATTTGTAGTAAAACCTACACTGAAGTTTCTGTTTAAATCAACACCAAAACTTCCATCTGCATTTTTTCTTCTGTTTTTTCTCCAAAAAGAGAAATGGTTTCTAGAATATTCAAATCCATCTGGATTTGCACATGGAACCATATACAAAGTTGCTCTGTTTAAAATATTATTAAGCTGAGGATCATAATCTATATGCTCTAATATATATTTTGCAAGGTGCAGAGAGAGCTCTATTCCGACCCACTCCCTTGCATGAATTGTACCTGTATAAAAAAGTGCTGGTTTGTCTAAGTGAGTATCTATGTCTTTGGTAATGCTTACAGCTATAATATCCCTGTTTTCCCAAGTTTTGCCTATTGACTCTACTCTGAAAAGGTTTGGATTACTTTTTTGAGCCCGCTCAAAAAACTCTACGCATTCGCCATACGAACTATACTGTTGTCTCAATTATTCGCCTTATACTATTTTAGAAAAAATTTAGACCACTGCTGGATCTGCTCTTTTGATGATATAAAGTAATCAGCCAGCTTTTCAAATGTTGTAATCTTTTTTTCCTCAACCAACTCTTTAATATTCACTGCTACATCCTCTTCCATGCCCTCAAGTGTCATAAGCTCTGTTAAAGAAATATCAACTACATTATATAATCTTTCTTCACCTATTTTTGAGAGCGTTGCTACATCATCCTCTTTAAGAAATGTAGGAAGTTCCTCTTCTTTCAATGGTGGCTTAATAGACTCTGGTACATCCGATGCTTTTGCCTCATCTGTTAACTGCATATCAAAATTACCTTTGTCAGCCAGCCAGTATGCTCCATCGGCCGACGGCTCATATTTTGCAAAATAGAGATGTCTTAAAGTTCTTAAAACTGATGGGTCCATTTTTCCAAGCTCTTCCCAAGAGAATAAAGGTACATGTGGAAGTCTAAATTTACCGCCACTTAAATCCCACATTATATACTGACCAATCCAATCCCTTATATATGGAAATGCTGCGAATGCTGTTGCACACTCAATAATATAAGCTTTGTTCGTATTTTCATCAATACCAATGTCACAAGCCCAATACTCTGCTTTTGCCGCTTTAGAAGCTTTTACTGCAAGTTCAAGTGCGTTCATAGGGACATTATCATAAGACATGTTTCCTCCTTGAGAAGTATTAGTTATCCACTGACCGGCACCCGAATATCTCCAAAATGCACAAACTGGTTTATGCCCAATTAACATAACACGGATATCTCCACTATCCTTAAGAGGAATTGCATTTTGTGAATATACTGGTTTATATTTTTTTTCGGCAAACAATGCTTTTGCCTCTCTATAATTATCTACTTTGTGAACAAAATATCCACCATAGTTAGATGCCCCGTAACTTCTTTTTACAATTTGAGGATAAGAGCAGTTTTTAAAATGTTTGTCAGCTTTTTTATCATCATATGTAATTATTGTTTTTGGAGCAGCAATATTATATTTTTCACAAAACAGCGTTACATTCTCTTTAGATTTGTTTGAAAACTGTGTTTCAATAGATGGTATAAATCTTACATGTGGAAGTGCCGCTGCGATTTCTTTGAAAGTCTCATAAGCTGTCGCTGGAATATTTCCAACTAAAACATCAATTTTCTTGCGTTTTACTTCATTGATAAATCTTGTTTTATCATTTTTCCAATGGTATGTCACTTCTTCAATCTTGTCTGGCCAACCTCTAAAGTTGCTGTAATCAAAAAATCTCAGTACATAATCTAAGTATAAAAATCCTAATTTTGGAAGCTTCTGTTTTTTTACCATTTCTTTAATCCTAGTTTTTGTTTTGTTTTTCTATCTATTAGATTTACTAAAAGGTCTATTTTTTTGTCATTAAAATCAAGACCCATCTTTTCTTGTTCTGGCGTTGCAAATGCTGGAATTCCATTTACTTCCAAAACAACATATTTTTCTTCTTTTTTATCATATAATATATCAACACCGGCAATATCCATCCCTAAAGCTTTAGTTGCTTTTTTTGCAATATCAACGATTTCATCATTCGCCTCTCGAAGCATTATGCTTCCTCCGCTTGTTATGTTTGTTCTCCACTCTCTGTCACTTGCCTTACGTCCATAACAAGATACAAACTCACCATCAACAATATCAATTCGAAAATCTGTAAAATCATTTTCTATAAACTTCTCCAAATATATATGTCTCATATCTGATTTATTTAAAGAGGGCATTAGTGTGTCAAGACTTTGACGAGATTCAAGCAAAGTCATTCCATTTCCGCCCCACCCATCTACTGGTTTAAAAACTAATTTCTCCCACTCTTTAAACTTTTCTACCATGTATTCTGGTGTTTCTCTATGGCATAAAAAGAAATCTGAAGTATTTATTCCCGCATAATGAAGTGCGAGATTAGTTTTAAACTTATCTTCTGAGAGAGCAAATGCCTCATAACTGTTTATGGTCGGTATATATTTATTAATAGTTTCATACATGTAAACCTGTGCAACAGTTTGTTCGCCAGCATTATATGAAAAAAAGAGGTCTAAATCTAGTACATTTGTAGCGTTGCAAGTTATCCCATCCTTTGAGCCTCTTGCAAAACGTAAATCCAGCCCGGTAATCACTTCTATGTCTCTCTCTTTGAGTTTAGAAACAATTTTCTCCTCTATCTTAGCACCGCCGCTATTACTGTACATCCACATACCAATTGTTCTTTTTGACATCTACTCTTCCCCTTAAAAATTAGAATTTTTTATAAAGTGTGTAAAAAGCTGTTTGCTTAGTTCTATTCTGCTACTAAAACTCTCTTTGCTAGCTCTCTCGTCTATGGTATGGTCACCATCACCAAATGGACCGAATCCATCTAATGTTACAACTCCCACCGAGCTTACAATATTAGCATCGCTAACTCCGCCTCTCTCCTCTGTTTTTATTGAAGTTGATGTAATATTCTCTATGTTTCTAACTAGAGCTAATGACTCTTCAGTTGTTTGCATAACATCTCGTTGTATACCGCCTCTAAGTTTTGAGAGGGTTCCTTTTACATAAGAGTGATTCACTATTGTATCAATAGAGCTTAAAACCCTGTCTCTCTCATCTGCAACTTTATATCTCAGTTCAAAAGTCATATTAGCATAGGGAGAAATAGTGTTTGCACCTATACCTCCCTCGATTTTGCCAACATTTACCGTTGTACCCTTTTGCAAATCTGTAAGCTTAACAAGCTCTTGAAGTTTATATGAAGCCTCTAAGTTAGCGTCATATCCCTGTGTATAACTGTTTCCGGCATGTGCTGCCTTTCCTTGAACCTCTATAAAAAAAGTTCCGACACCCTTTCGTCCTGTAACAAGTTCTAGATTTTCTCCCGCTGCTTCATATACAAAACAGTAGTCATACCCTTTAGCCAACTCTGCCGTAAGTAGTTTTGAGTCATCACTCCCTGTCTCTTCATCACTAACCAGCAAAACATCTATGTTTTTTATTTCTATATTTTCTTGTTTTAATTCTCTTAATGCCTGAAGTGCAACAATATTGCCACCCTTCATATCACAGACTCCTGGACCATAAACCCAGTTGGTATCTTCATGATAATCTTCAAATTTTTGAGGAGGGAATACAGTGTCAAGATGACCTAAAAGCAGTAATTTTTTGGAATTGCCGTCGTGTTTTGAAGTATAGTGTCTATGAGAGCCAATAAGTTCTCTTTTGTATATTTTCACATTAAACCCAAGTTCTTTAAACCATGTGTCAAAAATCTCACCGACCTTATCCACACCAACTTTATTTTTTGTATATGAGTTTATTTCAACGATAGATTTAAGATCACAAAGATAATCCATACAAGTCCCATATGTTAAGATAGCCACTTATTGAGATATTATACAATTATTTAGATTAATGTTTTGGAATGGTAATGAAGTTATGCGAAATGTATTATAAGAAGAAGAGACTTAGAAGATTATTTTCTTCTAAGTTCTTTGATACGAGCTTTTTTACCAGCAAGGTCACGAAGATAAAATAGTTTAGCACGACGAACACGTCCTCTACGAACAACCATTATTTCGTTAATTGAATCACTGTAAAGTGGGAAGATTCTCTCGATACCAATACTATTAGCTCCAATTTTACGAACTGTTATAGTTTGACCAGTACCTTGACCTCTTTTTGCTATACAAACACCCTCGTAATTTTGTACACGAGTTTTGTCACCTTCTTTAATTGTTACCGCTAAACGAAGAGTATCACCAGCACGAAATTCTGGAATAGTTTTCTCAGCTGTTTGCGCTTTTTCAAAGTTTTCTATATACTTATTTCTCATAAGATTTCCTTGTTCTATGCTTTAAAAGCTGCTCTGGTCTGAAGAATTTAGTTTTACATTCAGACAGAACTAATTTAAGTGAGCGAATTCTACTATGATTTCCCTTTAAATATTCTGATGGAACACAATTTTCTTGATAATCTTTTGGTTTAGAGAAAGATGGTGCTTCCAATAATGGTGTTTCAAAGCTCTCAGTTGTTAAAGAATCACTATTTCCAAGCACTCCATCCACATTTCTTGCTATTGCATCACACATTACAAGTGATGCCAACTCTCCACCAGTTAAAATGTAGTCCCCTATTGAAAAAACTTCATCAGCATACTTTTCAATAACTCTTTCATCAATTCCCTCATATCTTCCACTCACAAAAGCTATATGGGATTTTTTTGCTAATCTTTTTGCATCATTTTGCTTAAAAGGCTTTGCTACTGGTGTTAAAAAAACTACATGTACATCTTCATCTTCAAATTTTAAAGCATCAAGCGTGTCATATAGAGGTTGTGGGTACATAACCATTCCAGCCCCACCACCAACTGCTGTGTCATCTACTTTATTGTGTTTTGAATTACTGAAATCTCTTGGATTAACATACTCTACATGTAAAATATCTTTTTCGATTGCACGCTTAAGTATAGAGTCTTGAAAATAGCCCTCTACAATATTTTGAAATAGAGTTACAAAAGTAAGTTTCATTATGAAGCTTCTAAAATATCCATAGCACCTTTGACAGTGATAATTTTCTTATCTATATCTACATTAACTTTAAATGGCTCTTGGAATGGAATTAAAAAACTTTTTGCACTACCTGTTTTAACTAAAATATCATCAGTCTTTACATTGAGGTAATTACTTATACTAATTCTTTCTACTTCGTTAACAATTCCTAAGAGTTTACCATCTTCATAAACTTCACAATCTTCAAGATCGAACCAAAAGTATTCTCCATCTTCTAGATGACAATTTTTTCTTGTCTCTTCTCTTGTTGTAAATAGTTTTGCATTAGTGTATTTTTTAGCATCTTCAATAGAGTTAATCCCTGCTATTTTAATAGTACCTCTCTCAAGGTTTACTTCACTCAGCGTTATATCTTTTTTTAAATTTGTAAAAAAAGTTGCTCCATTTTGAAACTGTTCTGGGAAATCTGTGTCTGTATGTAGTTTCATATCACCATGTATACCGACAGTCTTGCCGATAGTAGCGATATGAAGAAGTTGTTCTTTAAACTGCTTCGACATTGATACGGTAGCTTACGCCATCTTTAGCTTTACAGCCAGAGATTACAGTTTTAATCGCACCAATCATCTTGCCCTCTTTGCCAATAAGCTTACCAATGTCAGCTTGATTAGCATAGAGTAGAATTTCAGTAATTTCGTCGCCATCCTTCACTTCAACTCTTACGTCATCTGGATTAGATGCTATAAGCTTTGCAAATTGTGCGACAAAGTCAGCTATCATCTTAGCGACCAGTTATCTTTTTAACACGACTACTCATTTGAGCACCAACGCTCAACCAGTAATCTAGTCTTTCATTATCTACAACTGTAGTTTTTTCAGCAACCATAGGGTTGTGGTGACCGATTAGCTCAATCCAACCTCCATCTCTACGTTTACGTGAATCTGTTACCGCGATACGGTAAAAAGGTTGTTTTTTTCTTCCCATTCTAGTTAGGCGAATTACTGTTGCCATGTTTTGTCCTTCTCTGCACTAGTCATATTTCAACTAGCTGAATATATTAAATTTTTTGCATTAAATGCAAGTCTATAAGCTTCTAAAAGTTTATAGATTTACATTAAATTTTGCTTATCTTGGAATTGCTCCAGCTCCACCCATCTGACCCATCATCGCCTGAAGATCTTTCATCCCATTTTTACCTGAAAATTTCTTAGCCATTTTACCAGCGTTTTTAAATTGTTTAACCATACGATTTATTTCTACTATTTCAAGCCCACAACCTTTTGCGATTCTTGACTTGCGTGAGTTGTTTAATAAATCTGGATTTTCACGCTCTTTCATAGTCATTGATGAAACCATTGATTTAATATTTTTAAGTTCACTAGAGTTGTCTAAATCAAAATCTTTTAAGGCTTTGGACATGTTGCCCATACCTGGAATCATACCCATTAAAGACTTCATGCTCCCCATTTTTTTCATACTTTCCATCTGCTCTAAAAAGTCATTATAGTTGAACTGACCTTTTTTGATTTTTGATGTAAGTCTTTTTGCCTGTTTTTCGTCAATTACAGATGCTGTCTTTTCAGCAAGACCTTCAATATCTCCAAAGCCCATAAGACGGTTTACAATACGATCTGGCAGGAAAACTTCCAAATCTTCCATTTTTTCACCGCTACCAATAAAACGGAGAGGAACTTTAACTTGGCTTGATAGTCCAAGAGCAACGCCACCCTTAGAGTCACCATCATATTTACTTAAAATAACACCATCAATACCGATTTTTTCTTTGAATGATAAAGCGGTTTTAATAGCATCTTGGCCGGTCATTGAATCAGCTACGTAAAAAATCTCATCAGGGTTAGCTGCTTTTTTTACATCTTCAAGCTCATTCATTAACTCATCATCTATCGCTAAACGACCTGCTGTGTCTATTAGAACAACATCATAAATACCGTTATTGGCTTTTTTCAATGCTGCTTTTACTACTTCTACAGGGCTTTTAGTGCTTTCATCTTCATATAACTCAACTTCTATTTGAGCAGTAATCTGACGAAGTTGTTCTACTGCAGCTAAACGCTGTAAATCTGCTGCAACAACTAAAACTTTTTTTTGCTTATTTTTTAGGTAATTTGCAAGTTTTCCGGTAGTAGTAGTTTTACCTGAACCTTGAAGTCCAGTCATAAGGATAACGGTTGGAGGCTTTGAAGAAAAAATAAAGCCTCTGTTTCCGCCAATTTCTAAAAGTTCATAAAGAGCCGCTCTAAGTGCGTCTAAAAACTGGTCTTTACCAATTCCTTTTGCTTTCGTCTCAATCTGTACTTTTTCAATTAATTCTCTAACAACTTTATGGTTTACATCAGCTTTTAAAAGAGATTTTTTAAGCTCGCCAAGGGCTTTAGTGAGGGCTTTTTCATCATCATGGAAACGAATTTTCTTTATCGCATTTGTAAACGAATCTGTTAATGTATCAAACATAAGCCCTCCTCTTTTAAATTATATTGGATGTAAAAAGTGGCGAATTATAGCGGGAAGTTACTTTAAGTTTGCTTTAAAATTAGCAATACTTAGTTAAAAATTTATGTAGCTGATTTGCAAACTGATGTGCGTCTTTTTGGTCAAATGCCTTTGGTCCTCTTGTCATCTCTCCGCTTTCACGAATTTTTTCCATAAGATTTCTCATAGCAAGATACTGTTTAATATTGTCAACGGTATAAAGCTCACCTCTGTGATCAATAGCATGTGCATTTTTAGTTATAACTCTGTCTGCTAAAGGAATATCTGCTGTTATTACCAAATCGCCCTCTTTTACAAGTTCAACAATATGGTTATCTGCTTCATCAGCACCCTGCTCGACAATAATATAGGTGATTAATTTAGATTTTCCTATTGTTATAGGTTTGTTTGAGACAACAAATGTCTCCAACTCTAATCTTTCGATTGAACGAAACACTATTGGCTTAAGCAGATTTGGAAAAGCGTCTCCGTCGACAAAAATTCGTATCATTTTATTAACTCTAACTTTTGAATTCTGGATAATTGTTTAATCTCATACTCTCGCTTAGAAGCACTGCTTTTATCTTCATGATGTTCGAAATATATCAATTCTACCGGTCTTCTCGTACGGGTATACTTAGCCCCTTTAGGGGAGCTGTTATGCTCATCTACTCTTCTGTTTAGATCTGTGGTAATTCCAGTATAAAGAGTCTCATCATTGCACTTTAACATGTAGATAAACCATAAACTTTTAGAATTATTCAAAGTTGATAAATGTCTTTGGTTCTTCCGCTATAAATTCCATGCCAAGAAGTCTAACTTTATAGGCATGAAGCATTACTCGCTTAGCACGTCTTCCACCATACTGCTCATCACCAACTATTGAGTGTTCTACATATCTCATATGAGTTCTAATCTGGTGTGTTCTTCCATGATGAATAATACAATGTATTTTTGTTTTGTTTGCACTTACTATATCTGGAGTAATCTCAGTTATTGCAGGCTTTCCTTTACTAGATACATTTGAATAAGCTTTATTATTTTTCTTTTGAGTAAGTATTGGTTTATCTATGACTTGTGGCTCTGTAACAATCCCCTCAACCCATGCGATATACTCTTTGTAAACTCTATCTTTTTTAAACTCTTGAATTGCTTTTTCTCGAAACTCTTCATTTTTAACAAGCATTAAAACACCGCTCGTTTCGCGATCAAGTCTATGTAAAAGCCTTGCACCTTTAAATTGTCTCTCTATCTCATCTGAGTTTACATGTGCAGGTTTATCTATTACAATAATATCATCATTTTCAAATATAGGTTTTGTCTTCTCTATCTTCTCTATTCTAAATATAGTTTTCTCATCTATCTCACCACGGGCTATCATAACTTTCTTATTGCCAACATAGACTAAACCACGGTCAATCATTGACTTTGCCTGCGAGTTTGAAACACCAGTTTGATTTGATAAAATTTTATACGCTTTTTCTGTAGCCATAAGTGACTCCTTCTTTTATTTATTAATGAAATAGATATCATCTATTTAATCTTCTAATATCTTCTTTATTACGGGCTCTAAGTTGATCTCTTGCTCAAGCATACTTGGCGGTAACGACCTACATGTAAGCAAGGCTCTGTGTATCTCTTGTGGTTCGACATACTGGACATGATGCACATATTTAAAAAGCTCTTTTTGATGAAAGAAGTGCTTTCCTGTAATAATTTTACACCCAAAATGAGCCGGCTCTAACGGATTATGCCCACCTACATCCTCTTTAAATGCACCACCTAAAATAGCAATATCACTTATTGCATAAATATTATTCAGCTCGCCCATCTCATCAACCAAAATCATATCAGCTTTAAGCTCTTTGCTTTTTGAAAACCTCTCAAGAGACAAATCACATCTGTCTGCATAAACTTTCATAAGCTCATAAACACTATCAAATCTCTCCGGATGTCTTGGGACAATAATAAGTTTTGCTTCACCCTGCTTTATATACTCAACAAATGATTTAAGAACCATCTCCTCTTCACCATCATGAGTACTCCCAGCTACAATAACTTCGCAGTTTGGCTTCTTATACTCTTTTGTTTTAACTATTTCACCAGCCAACTTAATATTGCCAATTACTTCAATATTTTTTGCGCCAAGAGCTATAAAACGATTTTTATCAACTTCACTTTGTGCATAAACAATCTCTACATGTGAAAGCAGTTTTTTATAAAACCAAGCCATCTGTAAATATTTTTTAGTACTTTTCTCAGAGATTCTGGCATTTAAAAGAACTATTCTCGCCCCTTTTGCTTTTAGAACAGTAAAGAGCATAAACCAAAATTCAGCCTCTAGCACAACGAGAACCCTCTGTCTCTTAGCCCAAAAAGGTAAAAACATCTCATAAGGGAGATATCTAACCTCAGCATTGTATTTTCTAGCCTCAACCTGCCCTGTATGAGTAATAGTTGTTATTTTTATATCACAATCATCTAGGAGCTTTAAAATAGGCTTTATAGCTCTGGCTTCACCAAGGGAACATACATGGAACCAAATTCCATCACGATTATTAAATCTTGGATTATTGAAAAGAAAAAAACGAGAAGGAAGTGACTCTTTGTATTTTTGTTTAAACGAGAGGTAAATCAAAAGTGGCAGCGCTACTGCATAGAGCGCCACGCTTAAGATAAAGTATAAAAGCGTAAATGGCTTCAAGCCTACTCTTCAGTATCGCCCATATAAAGAATACGACCACAATGTGGACATGTAGTAATCTCTTCAGCTTTTATAACATCTGCATAAATTTTATCATTAATTAGCATATTACAACCCATACAAGCTTGCTCTTCAACAGCCACTACAGTGCTGTTTTTAGCCCATCTACGGATTTTTTGATAAAAAGTCAACCCTTTTTGATTCACTTCTGAAAGTAGTTTCTCTTTTTTAACAAACACCTCTTGACGAGATTTATTGATAATTTCAAGTTTCTCATCAACCTCTTTTCTTACTGATTCTAAACTTGCATCAAGCTCTGAGAGAGACTCTTTTGCCGACTCTACCTGCTCAGTTTTTAACTCAATAATTTTTTCTAATCTAGCTATCTCTTCATTTGCAAAAGTAACCTGCTCTTTTGCAATCTCTTCTTCAAGTTGAAGTGATTTCATCTCACGTTCTGTCTTGATTTCACCACTTTTTTTAGAATTACTCTCTAATTTTTGAGAAAGTTCAGCTAAATGAAGTTCATTTTTATGCTTTTTAACTTGCTCGTCTTTTATCTCATTAGTTAAGTTTTCAATGTCAGAATCAATACTCTGTTTTTTTGCTAATGCTGCTTCAAGCTTGTAGTTAGCCTCTTCTATTTGAGGCTCAAAAGCATCTATAGCTTTATCTATGTGTGACAGGTCAATCAATTGTTTAAGGTGTGAGTTCATTAATCTCCTTTGGATTAAGTAGTAATGCCAATTGCTTAAATATAAGTAAAAGGATTTTTTGATGATGCAATTATAGCTTCTAAACCTAAAATTTTCAAATGTTTAAGTAAAATCTTTGCAAAAAAGTGCTCACTTTCATAATGACCTATGTCAATTAGTGATAAATTAATACTTTTCGCCTCCATTGCATCGTGATATTTCACATCACCTGTAAGAAAGCAATCAGCGTCAATAGACTTGATTAAAGAACATCCTGAGCCTGTGGTTAGTGCTGCTTTTTTTATAAAGTTTGCACCTTTGACACATTTTGCATGTGGAAGTCCAAAAGCAGAGGCAACCTTTTTAGCAAATTTATCAAAATCTTCATTCACATCCAAATAAGCAACAAAACCATCTTTATGAGAAATTTTATATCCTAAAACTTCAGTTGCCACATATTCATTTAGATGAGTCTGGTCAAAATTTGTGTGCATAGCTATATTTGAGATATTTTTCTTTATCATTTTCTGGATAAGGTTTGCCGGATATTTATTGAACTCCAACTGCTTTAATCCACCAAAAATAAGAGGATGGTGTGTTATGAGCAGAGCATTGTCTTGCATAGAGTCTATCAAAGCTTCATCAACATCTATACTTAAAACAATTTGTTTTATCTCTTGTGAAAAGTCTCCTATTAAAAGACCGGAATTATCCCAAGGCTCTTGAATATCAAAAGGGGATAAGTTATCCAATAATTTATATATTTCTGATATTTTCATCTATTTCTCCTAAGAGAGTTTTTGCAACTCTTCTTTTGCTTCATCAAAATCTGGATTTATCTCTATTGCCCTTTTATACATCTCTATTGCTTCGTCTGGATGATTCATATCTACTAAAAGATTTCCGTAATTGTAGTACGTTATTGCATTTTGAGAATCTATAGCTAAAGACTCATTTAGGTGCATTTTAGCCGATATGAACTCACCATTTGCTCTATATATACTTGCAATAGAGTTGTGTATATAATCATTTTTTTTGTCCAACTCTAAAGCTTCTTTATAATATTTTAGTGCTTCGTCATTGTTGTTCAGCTGCTGAAGAATATACCCTATTTTAAAAAGAACATCAGGATTATTTTTAGCTTTTGCATTGGCCTCGGTTAGCAGTGCTAACGATTTTTGCAAATCACCCTCTTTAAAAGATTCATCTGCTCTAATAATTAAAGATTCCGGTGAAAAAACAGAAAAAGCATCAGCACTTCTCGTTTCATCGGAAGCCTCTTTGCTATCTGCCACTTCAGGGTCTTGAAGTGTTTGAATATGCTCATATATTTTAAATGCGAAAAATGCAGAGGCACCAAGCATTAGTAGTTGAAAAGTTGTCATTATTGTTATCCCTTAATATTGTTTCACAAAATGAAATTTTATCATTTATTTAGTAGATTTTTGTTTATTAACTTCATTAACTGAAGAGGGTCAACTTGTTCACCTCCAACTCTAAAACTAAAGTGAAGATGGGGACCTGTTACTCTTCCGCTATCTCCGGACAAGCCTAAAAGCTCACCTCTTTTAACTATTGTACCCTTTTGAACATCAAGCTTGCTCATGTGGTAATAACAAGAGTATACCCCTTGTCCGTGATCCACTATAACCGAGCCTCCCGAATAAAATCTGTCTGTGGCCAAAACAACCAACCCATCATTACATGCAATTAAAGGAGTCCCTACTTTAGCCCTGAAATCTGTTCCGCTATGATAACCTTTTAGCGAATCATTATAAACTCTTGCTTTTCCAAATTCACTTGTTATTTTTGTATTTAGTGGTAATATAAAACTTTGTGATATATAACTTTTTTCATTCGTAGTTTTATATATTTGCATAGCCTCTGCATACTCTTTTGAAGCTCTTTTACTGTCTTCTTTGCTAAGGGTAACTTTTGAGCCATCTACTTTTATTTTTTCTTTTTTATACTTTGCATCTTCAATCTTGAAAAACAGAGTTTTAGTTTTTTGCTTTTTTGCTTCTTTATAAAAAAGCTCTACTTTTTTTTTACTTGGCTTTTCATAGTAACTAATAGGAAGCAAAACGTAAGACATTTCACTATTAATCGGGTTATCAAATATTTTATATGTTTTTTTATCCACAACTATTTTTTCGTAGCTGATATTTTTCTCTTTTTTAAACTCTAAGAGTGCTGTTTTCCCGTTAGCAATAGTGCTATTTGAGATATCAATATTTAAAGCAAAAACGCTACATGTAAGAAAAAGCAGAAAAAAAGATAGCCTCATTATAAATCTTTCATCGCTCTGTCAATATCCCGCTTCATATCTTTTTCTTTAAGATCATGTCTTTTATCGTGAAGCTGTTTTCCTTTTGCAATTGCAATCTGAATCTTCACGATATTTCTAGCATTAAAGTATAACTGCAAAGGGACAATGGTATATCCATCTCTCTCAACTGCTTTTATCAGCTTCACTATCTCTTTTTTATGAAGAAGAAGTTTTCTGCTTCCTCTCTCTTCGTGTGAATAGAAGTGGTGAGTGGTCTCTAGTCTTCCTATGTGCGCATTAAATAAAAATGCTTCGCCATGTACAAAACGGATAAAACTGTCTTTTATATTTACTCGGCTTGCCCGTACACCTTTCACTTCGCTTCCGGCAAGAACCATTCCGGCTTCAAATTTTTCTTCTATATAGTAATCAAAATAGGCTTTTTTATTTTTTGCTATTGTTTCGCCCATTGTTTGATTTTCCTTATTTTATTTTTTGTATTATAGCTGTATTTCATTTATGATATGATTATACGAAAGGTTCCTAGCTACTGACAAGACTCCAAGGGAGGCTTCTTCGGATAGGTAATTGGGTCATTTTCATAAATTACTTTAACCTTATAATAAAGTTTTAAAAGTAATTACAATACAATTACACCGCTCAGATACCATTGAGTATCCAGAGGTAGCCGCTACTCGCTCGGTTGATAATAAGCGACCATCTTTAAAACCACTCACAGCCAATCAATTTTACATCTTTTTTTGAGTTATAATTCTTATATCGTTTTTGATACTCTTGCCTTTTTCCCTCTCTGTCAACATAGAAACTTGTGACTAAATAGGAGCTACTTTTACCTAACTTCTGCAGAATTACCACAAAATCATAATCTTTCAGCCACAAATATAATCTAATATCTTTTGTTACATTTGTTTCTTGATGATAAAACATTTTGACTTCATCAATTGCATGATTTTCAATTATCTTTTTTATCCAAACCAATCTCTCAGACCTGCGATAATCGGGCAGTCTCTCTTTCTCTACAATCCATCTGTTGCCAACTTTTTTCTGTATTTTAGTTTCTCGTGTTGTGAGATGCCAAAATACTAATTCTTTGCCATCATCTTTTTGATTTGATTTTGGATTTATATAAATATTGCTATTGAGGTAAGTTTTCTTATCTACAAAATTTTCACAAAAATAGTCATACAAAACATCAAAAAGTTCCGTGATTTCTATGGTGTCTAAGTCTATAATTTCACTAAACACTACAGACTCCATCTAAAAATATTAAACTTTTCTATCCAAGGTTTAGTGCCTATGATTTCATATCCGCAATTTAGCTCTATCTGCTCTATGATATATTTTTTTATCTCACTTTTTTTCTCTATATCTTTTCTATTTTTATACCCGATAGCACCTATAAAAAGGTCACAAAGCTGAATAATATTGGACTCAAAAGAGTGAATAATATAAAAATCTATTTCGCTCAATCTATCATTTTTGAGAACCCTCTCAAGCTCTTTTACTTTCTCTCTGCCTTTGGTGTCTTTATAGTCCAAATATATTTTATATTGGCTGTCTCTATACAAAAAGTTTCTCAAAGTGTAAAAATAAACTACATAGTAAAAATCATCATGCGTTCTATTGTACTGCTCATGCTTTTGGTCGGATTTGTTTACGACAAGAGTCGCTTTAAACTTCATAAACTCACTGCTAAAAAAATACTCTATCAACTCTTTATAAAATTCTTGCTGTTTGTTTATGAGTTTTGTCCATTTTATCTCATTATGATAGTTATGTTTATGTCGTAAAAATTTTATATATTTGTTGGCTTCTACAACTTTTTCTTCATCTATCAAAATAGCACCGTTTACCATGATATTTGAGCTGTCGTTCAGTAAATGGTTGCTTTCATCGCAGAATATTTTATAGTTCATTGGTTAGCCTTTATTTTCTTGTATTTTTTCTAACGGACATTAAGAATTGACGTAATATCTCAAATTTCATTCCTCTATTTTTTGAAATTTCAATGTATAATTTTTTTTATTTAACCTAGTGTTATATCTTTCAAAATAACCTGTTTGCTTTGGATATAAATACTCGTTATTCCTAATTTCTTTACTAGATTTTATTCCATAAGTTAAAGAGCATATAGAACTAGAATCTATTTTAAATAGATACAAAATTTCAGGGTTATTTTTTGCTAAATTTGCTAGTGAATTTCCCCATACACTTCTATCCTCTTCACTTTCAATATCTTCTAAAAATATATGAAGTTTTGTACATTTATCACCATTCTCTTTTTTACAACTTTCAAATTCAATTTTAGGGTTTTCCGATATGTCATTATTTAACATATTATCAATAAATTTTATATCCTTATACTTATCAAAATCATCCAATATCACTTTATCAGCTTGAGAAAGTTTTAAAATAATTCTATGCTCTTTTTCATATATCCATTCATCACTTTTTTGAAGAAATATTTCAAATAATAATCTATCTTCACCTTCAACAGAAATATTACTATAGTCTCTATCAAACATATCAATTTTATACATTTGTTGTTTTCTATATATTATTGCATGACATTTGCCATCATAATAATCAAAAGGTTTATCAAGAGCTGTTTCTGTAAATCTAAATAATTTCTTAAAAAAAACTGTATAGCCTGTATAAAAAGAAAATCCTATTAATGCACCTTTATGTTCGTTTGCATAATGTGCCCACATTAATAAATCATCCTTAGCCTCTGTAAAACTGATAACACAAACTTTATGTTTATTCTCTTCAATATACTTTAGAAGCTCTTTGTCATCTAACTCACAATTAAATTCTTTTGTTAATTTTTTTAATGCTTTTTTAGAATAAGTTGCTTCAAATGGATCGTTTAAAGCACTTAATTGAGTAGCACGAATATAACCATCATTCAAAATAAAATTTGGATTACTCACATATTTATACAAATGCATTATATTTTCAACCCTCCATCAATTACTTTCACCCAAATACTCCTCATACAACTCAAACAAAAACTCAATTCTCTCTTTGTCATTTTTGAAAATTTTATTTGTGTAGCATTTGTCTACTGCTTTGTCTAACTCTTGGTGGGCTTTTTTTAGTTTTGGTGGCATGGCTAGTGGGTCGTAGAGGTCGGCTAGTGAGCTGTCTTTGAAACTCTCTCGAACCTCTAAAACTTTTTGTGCTTTTTCTTCTACATGTAGTCTATTTTTTTCGCTTACATTTTTTGGGAATGGGTAGTTGTTGTAAACTAGCTCATTTGAATATCTGTAATCACTTTTAATTCTTCCAGCCGTATATTTGACCCAGGTCATGTGCATCAGCGATGTTAAAATTCCAAAATGTGACAAAGAATTTATTGGAATTGTACTTGTTGAATTATTTGCTATATACTTTTCATTAAAAAATCCCATTGGTATATATATTCTATTTTCTGATGAATGTAATGGAATCAATACAAAATTACTTTTTGACTGTCTGTTCTCTCCAAAAAGAGTCGGATACTCTGCTAGTTTTTTGGTAGCTTCTCTCGTACTTTCTTCTCTTAGTTTTTTTACATTTTCTATGCGTTGCTTAACCTGTGGCATTGATTTTAAATCATTTGGTTCTAAATCTTCAAGCCACAAACACCATCTATTTTTACCGTTTAAAAATTCACTTGCACTTAGTAATGGTTTTATATATTTTTCAGCCATTGGCTCTTGTAGTAAAAGTTCTGCTTTATCTTCATCGGTAAGTAAAAAGTTTCCGCCGTCATTTGGCATACTACCAAAAGATATATTTGGAACATCGCAAATTGGTTTTCTTCTTTTCTCAATTACAAAATCATCGCCTTCAACCAAATAAGGATTGATATTTTTTACACTCTTAGCATGTGGTTCTGCTTTAATATCTTCATATTCAAAGATAGTTTTGTTGTCGCTGTCAAAATTTGCAAATCCGATTATCACTACATGTACAGCTGCGTTTGCTTTTGCTTCGTTGCTCCAGTTAAAAGTTTGATGTGCAAAGTGGATTTTTATTTTATAGTTATCAAACAGTTCTTTCCAAAGTATGCCGACCTGTTCGCCCTGAGCGATGGAGTTTGTGGAGACAAAGGCAACTTTTATGTTTGTATTTTGAATGTAGCGTGCGGCTTTGAGATACCAAGCCGTAACATAGTCTAAAACTCCTGCACCCTGAACTTTGCCAAAGATTTTTTTCATATCTTCTTTTTGTTCTTTGCCTTGCAATTGCTTGCCTATAAACGGCGGATTTCCAAGAATAAAAGAGAGTTTATCTTTTGCTATCACATCTTCCCACTCTACATGTAAAGAATTTCCATGCACGATATTTGCCGATTTTTTGAGCGGAAGTCTTGCGAAATATTGTCCGAAATACTCACTTATCATCATGTTCATTTGATGGTCGATGAGCCACATGGCAACTCTGGCTATCTGTGCGGCAAACTCTTCGTACTCTATGCCGTGAAACTGGTCAACGTCACACCAAACTATGGCTTCAATATCCAAAACACTCTCTACATGTAAGAGTTTTAAAATTTCAAATTCGAGTTTGCGTAACTCCCTGTATGAGAGAATAAGAAAGTTTCCGCTTCCACATGCAGGGTCTAAAAAGTGGAGTGTTGAGAGTTCTTTGTGAAACTCTTGGAGCTTCGTTTTGTTTTTCTTTACTTTTTCAAATTTTTCATAAAGTTCATCTAAAAAGAGAGGTTTTATGAGCTTTAAGATGTTGCCCTCACTTGTGTAGTGCGCACCTAGATTTCGTCTGTGGGCTTTGTCCATGATGGACTGAAAAAGTGAGCCAAAAATCGCAGGGCTTATCAGTGCCCAGTCAAGATAACAGCACTCCAAAAGTGCTTCTCGCATTTTAGTATCGAACGAAACTATCGGCAAAAACTCTTCAAAAAGCCTTCCGTTTACATAAGGAAATGCGTTTACACTCTCATCAAGATTTTTGAGTCTTTTTTCTTGCGGTGTGTTTAACACTTGATAAAGTTCGGCTAGTTTACTCCCGACATCACTTCCATCTTCATGTGTTTTATTTTCAAGAAACTCCGTAAAAAGTCTTTTTTCAAAAATGGCTGTATCTTCTGCAAAAAGTAAAAACAGAAGCCTTACTAAAAAATGCTCTAGCGGATGCCCGTCATAACCTGTCTCTTTGAGCGCATCATGAAGTTTTCCCATAAGCAGGGCGGCTTTGATGTTGATGGGGTCTTCTGCAACAACTTTATGTTTTGTGTAGCCTGCTATAAAACCAAAAAGATTGACATTTTTGTAGAGTTCGTTTATGTTAAATTCGTGCGTGGTGTTCTCTTCTAAGTCATAAAGTCTAAAGATTTCAAAATCGGAGATGAGAATGTATTTTGGAAGTTCGGCTTCTTTTAAGCCGGGGAAATAATCAAGTGCCTGAGTGTAGGCTTTGTCTAAATCTTTGCCTTTTGATTTGTGTTCGACGAGCAAAACACCTTTCCAAAAAAGGTCAATCCGCCCCCGTTTTTCACCGAGCTTTTTAACAGGCTCTTCAAAGGACGCTACACGTTTACGACTAATGCCGAAAATATTGAAAAATTCATTCCAAAAGCTTTGCGATTCTGCATGTTCTCTTGCTTCACTTTCCCACTCTTTGGAAAAGTTTATCGCTCTGTTTTTTATCTCGTTCCAGCTTAGTGCCATTTAGTTTGATTTCCTTGCCTCAGTTTTATAACACTAAATCATCACCAAATCTAGTTCACTCATTTAATTCTAAAAAAACTGCTTCCGCTTCCGCTGAAATAATATCCGTGTTTATAATGATTTTTCAACTCTCTATACTCTTGAAGTGCTGGTTTGAACAGATCGTTTGCTTCATCAATGCTCATTTTATTGAGTATTTCAGAGGATGTTGTTGTTTTCAACTCGTTCATTTTAAATCCATCTATTGGATCATAAAAGTTTTCTCTATAAACGGCATAAACTTTTGGCGTACTTATCTCCACTTTTGGTGTAAAAACCTCAAACTCTAAAAGAGGTTCTTTAAACTCCTCAACAACTTCACCTATTCCGCCAACATTTGCACTGTCAAATCCATAAACAAAAAACGGAACGTCAGCTCCTACTTTTAGACCTACTGTTGCTAGTTCATTTTGAGAAAGTCCTAAGTGTAAAACTTCATTGCACATTTTCAAAAATGTAGCCGCATCACTGCTTCCGCCGCCAAGCCCCGCAAATGCTGGGATATTTTTCTTTACATGTACAGCATATTTTTGCATTAAACTTTGTAATGAGACAGCCAATGGCTCGCTCAAGAAGTCTAAAAGAGATAAATATGCTTTATATATTGTGTTTTGCTCTGTGGTGCATGAAAAATCACCTATGATTTTAAACTCGTCACTCTCTTTGAATACAAAAGAGAGTTCGTCGTACAAAGAGTCTACTCTCATAAATCTGGAAATTATCTCATGATAATTAGCTCTCATGCCTGTTATTTTTAAAAAGATATTTACTTTTGCATAAGCTTTGTAAATCTTCATAGACTATCTCTTATTTTTTTATCAAAGATCGCAGTAAGCTGACATCATCCAAACTTGCCTCTTTTGAGGAAGCAATATTTGAATCTTTAACATCTTCGAGTAATTCACTTCTCATGATACTTACACTTTTAGGAGCTTCTATTCCCAACTTTACCACTCCCTTGTCAATAGATATAATCTTTATAACCGTATCATCACCTAGGACAATTGACTCATTTAATTTTCTAGCTAGTACTAACATTCAATCCTGCCTAGTTCATATTTTACTTCTGATTTGACTACATTTATAATAGAGATAAACCCACCGCTATCAAGCCAATAATAGCCATCTTCTTTCGTCTTTAAATCCTCTATAGCAAGAACTCTTCCATATTTTAGATTATCACTCTCTCCAGTGTAAAAATTCTCAGGAATGCTCAAAGAATTTTTAATATTCAAGAGCTTTTCATCATTATACCGAAACTGCCCCTCACTTAGTCTCTCTAAAGCACTAAGACTTCCAAACTCTACTCCTAGTCTATTTGCAATCATAAGACCAAGAGAACGTATGTATGTTCCCTCTGAGACCGTAGCTTCAAATGTGACAAATGGATGTGAATAGTTTATAAGTTTTGTTTCATAAATAGTAGAGTTTATTTTATTAAGCGTAAACTCTTTTCCTGCACGAGCCAAGTCATAAGCTCTTTGTCCGTTTATCTGCTTTGCACTAAATATAGGCGGCTCATATTCAAGCTCACCCTCTAAAGATTTGATAACATTTAAAACATCCTCTTCAGCAAGCTCTTGTAAAATTTCTACATTTTTAATTAACTCTGTATCTAAACTATCTGACTGTGCTCCGAGCCAAAGGGTTGCTCTGTAAATTTTTGGAGCTTTGTTTAAAAAGCGAAAAAGTTTAGTGTGAGAACCCATCCCAATAATCAAAACACCTTTTGCAAAAGGGTCAAGTGTTCCGGAAAATCCAGCCTTTTTAGTATTATATTTTCTTTTTAGCTTTGTTAGGAAAAAATTTGAACTAATGCTTGTTGGTTTATATGCTACAAAGAGTTTATTCATAGTCTCTCTACAAACGAGGCTAAAATATCTCTTTTTGTACCGGCAAAATTAATATTTAGTTTAAACTCTCTTCCGGATTTGCTAATACCGGTTACTCGTCCTGTTCCAAATATTTTATGACGAACCAAATCACCTTTCTTAAATGCAGTGTTTTTTTCAACAATCAGTGAGCCCTCGCATAGTCCAGCCTCATTAAAAAACCTGCTTTTTTGTAAATCGCTTCTGCGACCCTTATAAAATCTACTAGAGGCGTGTGAAAGTGTTAAAGTGTCTTTTGCTCTTGTAAAAGAGACATAACCTAAGCGCCTCTCCTCTTCAAGGTCGCTTCCATCACCGACAAGCGGCAAAAAGCCCTCTTCAAGTCCAATAACAAAAATATGGTCAAACTCCAAGCCTTTTGAGGCATGAATACTCATCATATAAATACTATCCCCCTCAACCTGATCTTGCTCACTCTGAAGAGTTAGTTCATTTAAAAACTCATCCAACGATGCCTCTGGAGTATTTTTAACAAAATCACGGAATAGTCCATAAAACTCATCCATGTTAAGGACTCGATCCGCTTCATCCTGCATTCCAGTATAGATGTCCTTTAGATGGAAAGTATCCTCCAGCACATCTATAAAATTATACGTAGATTCACCAACAGACTTTGCAACACTTTGAATATCTTTAATAAACTTTTTAAGTGTTTTGGTATTTTTTGCTCTAACTAGAGACTCCAAGTCTGCAACTGACACTTTTTTAATATACTCAAAAATTGATGTATCATTCGCATGTGCGGCCAGCTCGATTTTATCTACACTTGCTTTTCCCAAGCCTCTCTTTGGTTTATTTACTATCCGCTTAAAAGAGAAATCATCATGAAAATTTGTAATAACTCTAATATAGCTTATAAGGTCTTTTATCTCTGCCCTGTCATAAAATCTCAATCCTCCGACAAGCTTATAATTGATACCTGAACGATTCAGCCCCTCTTCTATAGAACGGCTCAAAACATTTACTCTGTACAAAACAGCTATATTTTCTGCTTTTACTCCTGAGTCCAAGAGTTTACCAATCTTTAAAGCAATCTTTTTGGACTCTTCATTTTCATCATTAGAGTTTAAGACAGTAACATCTTCGCCACTTCCGCGAGTAGGGATAAGTTTTTTTCCAAGTCTTGAGCGATTGTGCTCGATTAACGAGTTTGCTACTTTTAATATTGGCTCACGGGAACGGTAATTCTCTTCAAGTTTGAAAACAGCAGTACCGACAAAGTCTTGATCAAACTCCATAATATTTCGTATATGGGCTCCTCTCCAGCCATAAATACTCTGGTCATCATCACCGACAACGCAGAGATTATTATGTGTACAACAAAGCTTTTGTAGAAGTTTTAACTGTAGCTCATTTGTATCTTGGTACTCATCAACCATGATATATCGGTACTTCTCAGATGTAGCGCGCGCTAGTTCCTCATTTTCATTTAAAAGTCTATAAGTAAGGGCAATCAAGTCATCAAAATCGACCAGATTATTTTCCAGTAAATATACCTCATACTCTTCATAAACTTTTGCAATCTGCTGATAGTTAAATAGTTCAGCCTGCTTATAGGCGTCATCTGGGGTTAGCAGTGAGTTTTTGTATCTTGATATTTCACTTGCTATTAACTGTGTTGGAATTTCAGAATTTATCTTTTTTATAATTCTTTTTTTGTCATCTGTATCTATAACTACAAAGTTGTTCTGTCTATTTAATAGATGAATATTAAACTTTAAAAACAGCAATCCAAACTTGTGAAATGTACATAAAAGTGGTGGATAAGCAGCATTCTCCATCATGTCAGATGCACGCTCTTTCATCTCTTTTGCCGCTTTATTAGTGAAGGTAAGTGTCAAAGTGTTTGATGCTGGAATACCCAACTCTTCAACCAGATAGGCAAGACGAGAAACTATAGTAGTAGTTTTTCCGCTCCCTGCTCCCGCTAAGATTAGAACAGGACCTTCTGATTGCTTTACAGCTTTTGTTTGTGAATCATTTAGTTTGTCGAAGATTTTTTTCATATTTCGCCACTATGTTATATTTGTTAAATTATTATAGCTAAAAAGAAATAAATTATTACAAACCTATTGCATTAATTATAATTTTGAGTTATAATTTTGACTATTATTTAAGCTTATAGGAATTATTATGTTAAAAGATTTTGCGAAATTACAAACCTTCTTGATGGTTATAAAAGAGAGAAGTTTTTCAAAAGCATCAGCAAAACTTGGAATCTCACAACCTGCCGTTACTCAGCAAATAAAGTTTATTGAAGATTACCTTGATACGAAAATTGTAGATAGAAAAAAGAATGGTATTTTGCTAACTAAAGAGGGTGAAGACCTTTACAGAATTGCATCTAGACTTGAAAAAGCGATAGCTGGAAGCGAAAAAGAACTTTTAAAAATTATCAACAAAGATTTTACGTTTGTTATGGGTTCATCAAATGCAATTGGAAACTATATCTTACCAAACTACCTTTGCGATATCAAAAAAAGAATTGATAACAATGTTTACATGAATGTTGCTCTTTCGAGTGAAATAATCGACCAACTACAAGATAAAAAAATAGATGTCGCACTTATTGAATCTCCTGTTTTTAGAGATGGTATCGTGTATAGAGAGTGGGTTTTAGATGAATTAGTTGTGTTTTCAAATCAGCCTATAAAAAAACACTTATCTGCAGAAGATTTGATGGACTTTGATTGGATTTGCAGAGATGAACACTCTCATACCAGAAAGCTAACTTCTGAAGTTTTTGAAGAGATTGGTGTTCAGTGTAACCACTTTAATGTACTCGGAGTTCTTGGAAGTCCAACTGCAATTAAAGAATCTATACTACATGCTAATAAAAATTCAGAGAGACCTGTTGTATCGGTTATGTCGCGTCACGTAATTGCACAAGAGCTAAAAGATGGAAGACTATTTGAGGCTAGACTTAAAAATTATAAAATTGAGAGACACTTTTATATTGCTTATCTTAAAGAGAGAAAGCACGATGCATTTGTTGATAACGTAGTAAACTTTTTATTATCTCTGAATAAAGTGTAAACTAATTCAATAGTTTGCACTTTGTTTAAAAATTTCTCAAAAGTTTGTTTTTCTAAGTTTAAAAATTTATTTTAAAAACTTAGAATTTTCAGGATTTGACAAGAATGAGGCCATAGAGTTTTCAACTCCGCCACTATCTACTTTCTTCTCTTTCTTACTATTTTTTTTATAGCTAGCCAGATTTATAAGCAGTGGTGTTTCATCTACAATAACTTGTATAATACTCAATAGCGGGACACTGACCAAACTACCAAAATTATCTGCTCCAAAACCTGCTTCAAAAATTAAATTATCACCTATAACTATTGCTGTTTCAAATGTATACCCTGCTAAGAAAAAAAGAGTCATCTCTCTAAACTCTTTATTTATCTCATCTGGAAGGGGAGGCTCAAAAGAAACGTCAGCTATCCTACAAAGAATCCCGAAGTTTTGCTCTTTCTCAAAAAGATGAATTATCAAGCTGTGTATATTTGTTTTCATTAAATTTGCAAAATCTTTATTTTCTATTACATTCTCTAACAAATATTATCCTTTTTCGAAATTATATCAAAAACTCACATCTATCTAACACATAAAAATCAACCATAGCGTTTAAAAGTGCCACTTTAGAAAAATTTCTAATATCTTGCACTTTTATATCAGCCTCTACTATCTTTCCTTCATCTAAAAGTCTAGCTCTTGTAGTCCCTTTTAAAAGTGGTTTTTTAGATGTAATCCACTCTCCGTTACTATAAAAAGCAATATTAGCTATACTTGTATCACAAACTAATAAGTTTTTGATGATAAGTATCTCGTCTGCATCATCTCTTTCATTATATAAGGCATCTATTTCATCTCTATTTACAGATTTAACTGGGTAATCTATCTCATTGCTAAAAACAAGTTTTAAAGAGTTTACTTCTTTTTTTTTATACTCATGGTATGTAACATCTATTACATGTGGCACTTTAGATATATCATATATCAGACGACATCTATATATGCCTATTTTTGGAGGATTTAAAAGCTCTTTTATATTCATAGGTTCATTAATACCAAAAGATTCCAAAACACTCTCATACCTTTTTTGATGATATGAAAGATGAAAAATTTCTCCATCAACTGCCCTAATGGTTTCTAAAAAAACATTATTCACTAAATAATGCCGTACTTAGATACCTCTCACCTGTATCACAAAGAATTGTCACTAATGTCTTACCTCTAAACTCTTCTCTAGAAGCAACTTGCATTGTTGCATATACATTTGCGCCAGCAGATATTCCGACAAGCAACCCTTCCTCTTTGGCTAGCATTTTTGCTGTATTTATGGCGTCTTCATTACTAACTCTTATAACTTCTCCATACACAGTTATATCTAATGCTTTAGGTATAAAACCAGCGCCTATACCTTGAATAGCATGTGGACCAGCAGTCCCTCCTGATAGTACTGCTGAGTCTTTTGGTTCTACTGCAAATATCGCTATATTTTTCACATGCTCTTTTAAAACTTTTGAAGTACCGCTCAAAGTGCCACCTGTTCCAACAGCTGCAACAAAGGCATCAATCTTTCCATCCGTATCATTTAAAATTTCATTAGCTGTTGTTAACATGTGAATTTCAGGATTTGCCGGATTTTCAAACTGTTGCAGAACTATAGAGTTTGGAATCTCTTTGTGTAACTGATCTGCTTTATTTATTGCACCATTCATACCCTCTGAAGCGGGTGTTAAAACAAGCTCGGCACCTAAAGCTCTTAAAAGGCTTCTTCTTTCCAAACTCATAGATTCAGGCATTGTCAAAATTAGTTTTATTTTTTGCGATGCACAATTTGCTGCCAATGCTATCCCTGTATTTCCACTTGTTGGCTCAATGATTGTTGTACCCTTGATTATTTTACCCGCTTCTTGTGCTCGTCTAATCATATTAAAGCCTATTCTATCTTTCACAGAGCTGGTAGGATTCATAAACTCACACTTGCCAATAATAGTTGCACCGCTTAATCTTGATGGTGTGTTTAATACAACCATTGGAGTATTGCCAATAAGTTCTGTAATGTTTTTTGCAATTTTCATTGAATATCCTTTAATTTATCTATACAAGCTTACGAATAACTTTATTTCTACCATCTTCTTTTGCTCTATAAAGATGCTCGTACGCCAATTTATAAATCTCTTTTTCATCGCCTATATTATCACTCATAACAGAAACCAGGCCAAATGATGCAGTTAGAACTTTGTATATTACATTTCCCTCATGTTTAATACGAATCATCTCTATATTTTTTCTTAGAACTTGTGTATATAGATACCCCTCGTCCTCATTAGCTGTTTTAAATATAATACCGAATTCTGCTCCGCCAAGTCTAAAGCAGAAATCGTCAGGACGTCTAAAAGATTTTATTACAACATTTGATATATCTACAATAGCCTTATCACCATTATCGTGCCCATAAATATCGTTATAATTTTTAAAATCATCTATATCTAAGACTATAAGATTAAAACAACCACCATTTCTTTTTATACCCTTGGCTGTTCTTGGAAAAAGATCATTAAAATATCTTCTGTTGTACATGTTGGTTAATTCATCACCAAGAAGAAGATCTTCATTTAGTTTTTTATATGTGACATCATGCATAATATGATTGAAGCATATTAATTTTTTATCTTTTATTTTTGACTCTATTTTACTACTAAGCCAATATATTTTTCCATCTTTAGTTCTGTTTTTTAAATCACCGCTCCACTCTCCATCTTTTTGTAAGCTTTCTTTAATACTCTTGTTTGTTTGTTCTGATATCTCAGAATCCATTATCATCTCAAATGGTTTGCTAATCAATTCCTTCTCTTTATATCCACTTATTTCACAGAATCTGTTACTAACTCCTACAATAGTACCATCTGACGAGGTCTCGACAATAATTATGTTATCATCCACCATATCTTTATGTTCACTAAAATCATCGTAACTCTCTTGCAAATTTTTCAGGCTTCTTTTAAGTCCAAAACTGACAACAAGCAATGTTAAAAAAACCATTCCAGCTAAAAGCGTAGATATAATTTGTTCATCTTTTTTAAACTTATTTGCCTCTTTTGTTATATTTTTGAAAAAATGAATATTTGCTACAGATATATTTTCACTGTTTTTTATACTAAAAAAGTAGCTTAAATAGACACTGCTTCTTGTTTTTATGATATCACTAAACTCAAATATATTATCAAGGATTTCAATGTTTTCAATAGTTTTATATGTTAACTTATTTTCAATAAACATAACACCTTCTATATTTGAATAATGTTTCATATCTTTTAAAACATAATCTATATTAATACCCAATTCCAAAACTCCAATATACTCTTCAGAATAAAATATAGGTTGCATAATTCTATATGCCAAATAATCTTCATCTTTGTAAAATCCTGCAGCCGCCTCTTTACTTTTATGTACTTTTTCCAAAAGACTTCTATTTTTGTACATATATGTCTCATGAGGTTGATTCATTTTCAACAACAAAGTATTGTCCGGAAGGTGAAAATTCATAATAACTAGATTTGGATTCTCTTTTTGAAGTCTTATGAATGTGTCAGATGAAAGTTTATATAAAAGCTGTTTATCTCTACTTTTAATTGCTTCTTTCACATAAAAAAAGTTGGAGTTAAATAAAATTTTATCAGAGTAAAAATTTTCGTATTTTTTATTAATTTTTTCATATAAATTTTTTGTATTTTTTAAATACTCTGTTTGAAGTATTTTCATATCTTCTTCTTGTTGCACCTCGATAATAGTTAACAGAGCAAAAGAAAATATTGAAAGAATAAAAGTTATAAATAGAAGGATTTTATTTTTTATACTCATTGATTTTCTCTTACATCATGCATTGTTATAGCCTTAATAGTACTTAATTTTTTTGTTAATTTTAACATAAAAAACTTCATATGATGTTTTATATAGTAAATATAGTATTGATTATTTTAGGGAAGGTTGTTTTATTATTTGATAATGGATTTGTTTGTGGTGCGATTGGAGGGATTTGAACCCTCACACCTTGCGGCACAAGCCCCTCAAGCCTGCGTGTCTACCGTTCCACCACAATCGCATATTAAAATAAAGTGTTGGCCGAAGCCAACGGAGGTATATTTAAGTTGATTAACCTAAATATGGGTTCGCATATAAAGCGATAAGTGCGATTACAAGTGCATAGATAACTTGTGCTTCAATCATTGCAAGAGCGATGAACATTGTAGTCATTAGTTTAGCACCTAAACCTGGGTTACGTGCAGTACCAGCGATTGTTGCAGCAGCAGTATGACCCATACCGATAGCTCCACCAAGAGCAGCAAGACCAAGACCAAGACCAGCAGCGATCATTGAGTAAGCTTTAAGAGTTTGATTTGCAACATCTCCATCAGCAGCGAATGCAGCAGTAGCTAATGCTACCATTAAAAATAGAACTTTTTTCATGTATTTCTCCAATATGTTTTACAAAAATTTTCGGCTAGCGTAACCATATTCTAAATGAATACAGCAATCCAAACATAAATGCAAAGATTTCCCTACTAAAATTTGATTGGCGATTATACATAAAAAGTGCTAAAAGGGAGTTTAATATTTGAAAAATAGTTTATAAAATCAATTCTACATGTAGAATTGATTCTAGCATGTGGAGAGCCGTTACGCACGGCCTAAAGAAATTTTATTCCCTTTAAATTCCAATATCTCTACTGTGATTTTTTCACCTTCACTTAAGACATCTGATACTTTTTCTACTCTTTGATCTGATACTTTTGAAATATGTAAAAGTCCGTCAGTTCCATCTGGGAGCTCTATAAATGCACCAAAATCAACTATTTTTTTTACAATTCCCTCGTATTTTTCACCAACTTCATATTTGACTTTCTCAACCTTAGGTGCATTCACTATCCCATTTATATGATCTCTAGCTCCAGCAACACCTATTTTATTTTTTCCTGTAATCTTAACTTTTCCATCTTTTTTATCTATATCAATTGCTACTTCAAACTTCTCTATCATTTCACGAATAGTTTTACCTGCTTGACCAATAATCTCTCCTATAAAGCTAGGGTCTATATGAAAAAAGTCCGTACTTGGAAGAACACCATCATTAAACTCGATTTTATCTTCAGCTTCAATCATTATGTCTATAATATGAGCTCTTCCCTCTTTCGCTTGAAAAAGTGCTTCTTTTAAAACATCTAAACTAATTCCGCCGAGTTTAATATCCATCTGCATCGCAGTGATTCCATCTTTTGAACCAGTAACTTTAAAGTCCATATCACCATCATGATCTTCTAAACCCATTATATCTGAGAGAATAGCATATTTGTCACCTTGGGAAACCATACCCATAGCAATTCCGGCTACTACTTCACTAGTCTCTATATCAGCAGCACGCAATGCCAGATAACCACCACAAACTGTCGCCATTGAAGAAGAACCATTTGACTCGAGTACTTCTGAGACTAAACGAACTGTTTGTCCATCAAGATTTACGATAGGTTCAAGTGCTCTTTTAGCTAAATTTCCATGTCCTAGTTCTCTTCTTTTTGTTCCCATAATAGGAGATGCCTCACCAACGCTAAAACCAGGAAAATTATAGTGAACCATAAAGTTTTCATTTTGAGTTCCCTCATCTGTCAGAGCCTCAAACATTTGTGCATCTTTAGGTCCACCCATTGTAAGAACTACTAATGTTTGTGTCTGACCACGTGTGAATAGGCATGATGAGTGAGCAGAAGGGAGTATGTTTGTGCTAATTGATATAGGTCTAACTTCAGTTAAAGCTCTTCCGTCTGCACGAACTCTCTCGTTTAAAATCTGAGCTCTAACTTGCTCTTTTTTTACTTTTTCTATTGCATCTTTTAGCTGTACTTCTTCCCACTCAATATTATTTTTTATTATTCTTTTTCTAAGTTGTCTCAGAGCAGTTGAGCGTTCTGATTTTGCCATTTGGTTCATCGCGTCTTTTATATCTGACAAGTGATTGTCTCTTACAAATGAAACCATCTCTTCATTTATTACATGTGCTTTATATTCAATAGCTAAAGTCTCTTTTTTAAAGGCTCTAAAAGAGTTTTCAAACTTGGCATTATTCTCAAAAAGAAGTTTTTGTGTTTGCTCAAACACCTTAATAAGTTCATCTTCACTTATTGCATTTGAAGTATGAGTTGATAAAATAGGAGCGCTCATTGTTGGGTCCATAAGCGGGTCAACAATTAAAGTGTTATCAAACTTTTCAGAGCCTATTGTTCTCATCTCAATCATAAGAATATCATCTTTTGTCCCGGATAGGTAAAGGTCTAGTGTAGAATTTCTAAGCTGTTGAAGAGTTGGATTTAGAACTATTTTTCCATCAATTTTAGCAGCACGAACTGCTGATACTGAAGTGTTTATATCTATATCACTTACATAAAGTGCAGCTGAGGCAGCATTAAGTGCAAGGGCTTGCAAATCAGACTCTTTGTCAACACTGAACACTAAGATAGTTATCTGCGTAGGATGTCCGAAGCCTTTTGGAAATAGTGGGCGAAGAGAGCGATCAACTATACGAGAAGTGAGTGTTTCAAAATCACTTGGCTTAGTCTCACGTTTAAAAAATCCACCTGGAATTTTGCCGGCAGCATATGTTTTTTCAATATACTGAACAGTTAATGGTAAAAAATCATCCTTAACTATCTCTGTCTCATCAATCACAACAGTAGCAAGTATTACACTATTACCACTCTTCAACCATGCAGAACCATTTGCCTGCTTGGCTATATCACTAAAATTGTACTCTTGCTCTGTATTTAAAAGCTCTACGTTAACATCATATTTCATTCTTTTCTCCTAATAATTTCTCAATTTTTTCTTCATCTATCTTTTCTAATTCTTCATAATATAGTGATGTTTCTACATAATCATCTATACTATGAAGAAAAAATATATCGTCTGCGAATGGTTCGAGAAGTTCCAGAACATCGCTTGGTATAACTGGAACTGCAATATAAACAGCTTTTGGCTTTTGTGCAAGAATTGTTTTTAATGCTGTCATAAATTTAAGCCCAGTTTCACTTCCCTCATCTACCAATAAAACTATTTTATTTTTTACAGAGGAGAAGTGCTTGCCTTTTCTGTACTGATAAACATAACTCAATATTTTCTCTTCATGCTTTCTTTGAGCTTCACCATATATGTAGTCATACTGAATCCCAAAGGCAGAGACAAGGTTTTCATTTATAACAATCTCTTCTCTTTCACTTACTCTAGCTATTTCACACTCATAGTTATTTGGTGCCATTATTGCTTCTGAAAATAAAAAATCAATGCTGTTGGAATATTTTTTTCTTAAGTAGTGAGCAAGATCCAAACCACCCCTTGAAACAGCAATCAACTTCCATTTTTCATCCTTAAGTTTTTGCATAGGGATAACGTCCATAAGTTTACGTGCAGCATCTTCGCGATTTTTAAGTATATGTTTATATTTTTTCATATAATCAATTCCCTTCTGAATCATCTGGTATTCTATAAACAAACTCAGATGATTTATTATTTGATGACATTATTGGTTTAAGTGCTATAGTAAAATAAATATATCTGTCATATATTGACCCTGACACTCCGTTTTGGTCAAGTATAGGTCTGTTGTTTTCAACATATCTAAGTCCAAAGTCCCAACATCTTTTCTTATACAAGAAGCCAAGCTCCATACTCTTTTTATAACCTTCTTCTAGGTCATAATCATATCTAAAATTATAAGCGTAGTGCTTATTATAATCATATTTCAAACTTGAAGTCATGTAACTTGTCTTATCAGCTCCTGGCAAAAAACTATTTTTATACATGTGAGACAGCGCTATATTGAAACCATTGCCATTAAAAGATATTTTATTAAAGTTTTTAGAAATATCTCTCTCGTTATAGTTATAAAACATATTGTTGTAATAATCAATGCTATCAGTAATCTTATAATCTAGTTCATTTTCAAGCTCTCCAATCCCGCCATTAGCATCCTCATATGAAATATTTTGTGATAATCTATGATATACAATCTGCTGACCGTCATCTGAATAAAGATACTGCGAGAAAAAGAGATTTAAATTCTCTTCTATGTCTGAAATATTATAAAATTCACAAATATCTTCGTTTTTATGAATATTTTGAGAACAGTAATCTTTTTGCTCATTATAGTAACCGTCTCTTGTCTCAGACCCACCGACAATATACTGAGAACCAAAATCCACTACATGAGTTAATTTATCATAAGCACGAGCAAGCTGAGAAGAGATAGAGAGTGAGTGTGAATTTCTTGCATACAAGCCGTCATTGTACACATTAGCAGTTGGAAGCTCCTCATTCCCCTTAAATCCAGTATATTGTGCATAAATATATGACTTATATGAAACATTTACATGTTCATCAAAGAGTGATGTCTGAAATGTTACAGGTATATTTATATCTGTTTGAGTTGCACTTTTACCAACTGCTCTAGAGTAGTTATTTGTTTTAATGTCAAGATTATATAAAAGATGATCTTTAAAAAGTGTGCTTAAATAACTGTGATACTGCAGTGACGGAAGGTTTTGAATAGTCTTTTCGTTACTCTCTTTTGTTAAATCTTTATAGTACTTGAAATATGCACCAAAATAGTCTGTATCATTATTGTAAAATATATTGATTCTTGAAATAACCTGCGTTGCAGTTGAAGTTAATGTACTGTCACTTGTAGATAAATTTATATATTCTACGTCGTTCATATCATTTATATCGACATGTATTCCAGACTGACCTTTTAAATTAGCCGAGAACCACTGATTTATAACATCAGTGTTGACATAATTAAAATTAAACCCATAATGAGTCTCATTTGCCAAATCATTTTCAAGAAAATAATCACCTTTCTCTTTAAAATAACCGACTACCAAACTTCCTTTAGAGACTCTACTGTCAACAAACCTGAATGTAGAGTATATGCCTGAGCCACGCTGATTTCTAATCTGAGGTTTCAACTCTAAATCCCACCAATTTTGCTCGGCAATAAAAAGTGCCTGCTCATAGTAGAACCCTTCATTATTTGAATATCCGAACATTGGAGGTAAAACTCCTGTTCTTCTGGTTGTATCTAGTGAATATCCAAAGTATGGGGTGTAAAAAACCGGAATATCATAGATATATAGTCTCGCATTATAGAGACTTAGCCACATTGTGTTTGTATTGTATTCAGATGATGTAAACTCCATTTTCCAGAGTGGATTGTCTGGGTCGCAGCCACTCGTCACACCGGAGGTAATCTCTATTTCATCATCTTTTGCATAACTCTTAGCTCCGCTAATCCAGACATTTGATGTTTGTTCTGACATATAAAACGGCTTAAAAGTTCTCTCTTTGTTTGCTATATTTAACTTTGCATAATCTCCTAGCAACTTTATGTCACTTCCTTGTGTTGCACGAATATTTCCAAATAACTCCAACTCACCGCTATTTCTGTCATAGACGGCTCTTTGAGCAGTTAAATGAGACTCTTTATAAATTACTATAACCTCTCCGTAAGCCTTTACAACATTATCCTTGGTGTCCATTTTAGTAGCATATACTTCAACTTTATCATCACCGTTTAGGTAAGGGATAAAAAGTATAAATAAAATGAGGATTTTAAGCATTTACAACCAAAGTCTTAGCAGTTTTATCATGCCAAGTTTGACGGGAAGGGTCCATCATCCCCCAAACAAATCCCAGATAAAAAAACATTTCGCTAATCACCCTAACTATAGCACGGTTAAGAGCGCTTATTACATTTGGAGCTTGAAGTGTTTTTATTTCTATTACTCTTATTTTCATAGCAATCTTACCTAAAGTTGCCCCATACTGTGTCACAAAAAAAGCCTGATAAAAAACTTTCATGGCCATATATTCCAAAACAAAAGTATTTGTCACTATTATCATCTCTTCCATTGTTTTAGCTTCAAAAAAAGAGTCGCCCAGAGCTATAATAAGTAAAAAAGAGAGCAGCATCTCGTCTATAAAAAAAGCCAATGCTCTTTTTTTAAATGTTGCAAGAGTTATATCTTCTCGGTGAAGTATATCCTGAATGTCGTTATTCACTTTTTATACTTCCTAAAGAGCTTGGTAAGCTATGTCTGTTCTTAGTTTTTTACCTGCAAAATGGACTTGACCACATCTTAGGTATGCCCTGTCTCTTGCCTCTCTAATACTATCCCCGACCCCTACACAGACCAGAACTCTTCCTCCGTCTGCATAAAGCTTCCCGTCAATCATGCTTACACCGGCATATGAGATATGAGTATATTTTTCAATCTCTTCATGGTGAGCATTGTCTACAATTATCTCTGCTGGAAGTGAGCTTTTATATGGATAATTTCCGCTTGCCATTACTACGCCAACAGCATACTGCTTTGAGAACTCTACTTTTATCTCGCCAAGTCTTTTTGTTGCAGCTTTATAGAACATGTCGCTCACGCTTGATGTCATAAGGGGCATAAGTATCTCACACTCTGGGTCACCAAAGCGAACGTTAAATTCCAGTGTAATGGGCTCTCCGTTTACAACCATTATTCCGATAAAAAGTACACCTTCAAAAGGTGCACCCTCTTTTTTCATCCCATCAAGCGTTGGACGGATTACTCTATCTCTTACTTTTTGGTATAGCTCTTCATCCACTAAAGGTGTTGGGGCATATGCACCCATTCCTCCCGTGTTTGGTCCTTCGTCATTATCTAAAAGTCTTTTATGGTCTTGTGCTGCTGGAAGCAGAATATAATCATCTCCATCACAAACTGCAAACATCGAAAGCTCATAGCCATCCAAAAATTCTTCAACAATAACTTTGAGTCCGGCATCACCAAAACTTTTTCCGCTTAACATCTCGGAAATTGCTATTTTTGCTTCATCATGACTTTGTGCGATGATTACACCTTTACCTCCACATAGTCCGTCAGCTTTTACAACAATTGGAGCAGTCAGAGTCTCGGTAAATTTAAAAGCATCCTCAATAGAAGCAGTTTCAATATAACGGGCAGTGGGGATATTGTACTTCGCCAAAAAGTTTTTCATATAAACTTTTGAACCCTCTAGCTGAGCGGCCTCTTTGCTTGGTCCAAAGATAACAAGTCCATTTGCTTTAAAAATATCAACAACGCCATCAACAAGGGGAGCTTCAGGGCCAACTATTGTTAAATCAATACCATTCTCTTTTGCAAATATAGCAAGTTCATTGTAATCTTTAATATCTAAGTTTGTCCCCAAGCTGCTCGTTGCGCCATTTCCAGGTTGAAAAAATATCTCATGAGCTTCAGCTTCATTTCTAATTGCACGGGCTATAGAGTATTCTCTACCACCATTGCCTAATATTAAAATCTTCATTTCTATACTCCATAGTGATTAAAAAAATATTTATTTAAATTATAAAAAATAAACTAAACAAATACTTTGGAAAATAAGCCCGAGTAGCCGTCTCGCATTTGGCTTGGTTCTAAAAGCCGAATTTGGGCGAAGAGAGAACTCTTTAAAGGCGGCATTATCTCGACAGAGTTAACGTATCTCAAACGATAGCACCGACACATAAGAAAAACTACCTGTTCGCGGTTTGAATATGTAGAACCCTCATTATTACGATATGTCGAACTACCCAGACTATAAATGGATTATACTAAAAATTACTTGATTTTTTTATGAATTAGGCTTTTGGAAGAGTTATTTTGAATATTGCTCCATCTTTATCATTGTAAGCATCTATATCTCCTTTTTGGTCAAGCACAATTTTCTTGGCTATGCTTAAACCTATTCCCATTCCACCTTGAGGTTTGCTTGAGACAAACGGCTCAAAAATATTATTTAAAATTTCTGCATCAATGCCACCAGCGTTATCTTTAAAAGTTACAATAATATTTTCATCTTCTTCTTTACAATCTATAAAGAGCTCTCTATCATCGTAAGACTCTTTTTTCTGCAGTTCATCAAGCGCATTATTTACCATAACAACCCAAACCTGCTCTATTCTCTGCTCTTGGACATTGGATAAAAACACAAACTCTTTCATATTAAAACTAAGATTAAACTCTTTTTTATTTAAATATATTTTACTTATATATTTTGAGCGATTATAGGCCATTACCAAAGATACCGCAATCGTATTATAAATATTTACAACCTCAGAACTCTCCTTTGTATGTTGAGACATTTCTCTCATGGATTCAATTATTGTTGCAATTTTTGCTACTCCGCTGCTTACATGTACAAAATCTTCCAAAAGGTTTTTCTTTGCGGTTGAATCTTCGAGATCTTCTAAATCCATTTTCATCATCTCAACATTGCCCTTAATATAAGTTAAAGGGGTATTTATCTCATGTGTTATTCCCGCTGAGAGCTGCCCAATAACACTGAACTTAACATCTCTCATTCTTGCTTCTTCATGCTCTTTTGCCAAAGTCATATTTTTTATAACCTCATTGTTGAGAAGAGGGACGAGTTCGCCAACTCTTCGCTCCAGGTATGCCTCTTGCTCTTCGTGCCTTGTTACATTAACCATGGCACAAATGTAGCCATTATATTTTCCATCTTTTTTTATAACTGTTTTAAAAAATTCATATATAACCGTTTTGTTACCTCTTGAATTATATATCTCTTTATAATGAATATTGTCACAGCTTAAAAGCTCCAAATCTTTTTTTGCGTGAACATTTGCTAAATACTCCGGTAAGATATCATCTGTTTTCTTGTTGACTATTTCATTTTTATCTGCATTAGTAAGTCCCGCATAGGCATTGTTGCACTCAATATATACATTTTGTTTGTTTTTTACAAATATAGGTAAAGGAACAGCATCTAAAACTGTTTGCAATCGCTCCAAATTTTCACTTAATGTCTTATTTAATTTTTTGATTTTTTGTGTATGTTTTAGCGCTACATTGAGTAAAATCAACATTGTTAACAGTACAACAAGAAGCATAATATGTGAAATTTGTTTATTTTTTTCCAAATCAACTACCTCATTGGAGATTGACAATGAAACTATATATCTTTGAGTATTATTCATTTTTATAAATGTCAAAAAGTACCATAGTTTGTCTATGTTCACTTTATCTACAAAAATATCTTTGTCTTTAATTTTGTTTGAGATTTCTATTTGCTGTTTTTTGTCTATTTTATCGTTAAGCACGCCAAGAATATCTGAGTCAAAAATATTTGGGGAGTTTTTTTCAAAATATACTAACATATATTTATCTTTTAATATCTCTTGCATCTCTATTAAAAGGTTCTCCATGCCCTTGTAATTTTCAGGATGTTTAACATTTAAAAGATCAAATATATTTTTTTTTGAGACTCTTTCGTGTTCAATATACTTTTCAAGACTTATGCTGTATACATGATTGATAAAAAGCGAGGTTGGAACATAAAAGAGTATTGAGAATATAAAAAGTATGCCATATCTTCTAAATTCACTCATATTATTTTGCAAGTACCTCATCAATTTTTTTACTTATAGCATCAAGAGAGCTAAATGGTTTCATTAAGTAGTGCTCAGCTCCTTGTCTGTGCGCCTCTAAAACCTTATCCAAAGTAGAATATGCAGTCATCATAATAACTTTAATATCTGGGCATTTCTCTTTTATCTTTGGTAAAAGCTCAAGTCCATTTATTTGTGGCATCATTATGTCAAGTAAAATAACATCCGTGGAGTTGCTTATGCTGTCCAACGCATTTAACGGGTTATTATAAGTTTTAACGCTATTGTTTTTATCTCTTGATAAGTATTTATCTATCATTGACAAAATTTCTATTTCGTCATCTATTACTACAATATTAATCATTTTCTTCCTTTTTCAAATAAATCAACGACGGCAGATTTCATTTGTTTGTTTGCTTTTTGTTCAACCATCTCATCAAGATATTTAAAAACATCCAAAGAGGCATCCTCTATCTCTTGAACCATATTCTCTATTTTTCCATTAGAACACACTTCTTGAGTGCCGGAACACTCCTCAGCCACTCTGTTTGCAACACTATGGACTATTGAGTGCGGAATCTCCAGTTTTGAGTAAGCACTTGTATCTTCAAACTCTTTTTTACCAGAACCTTCACGATACCATTTGCCTAGTCTGCAGTTATTATGATCAACTTTATTAAAACTATTTTCTTCTCCGAAGATAAGTGCAAATACATTGTTTTTATAAATAACATGGTCTATTTTGGCCAATGAAACAAATATTTTATTACTTATATGGTCAATTTCATAGACACTTCTTGATGAGTTTCGCTCAAAAGAGATTATCTTATTTTTTAGTAGCTCTATTTTTTCTTTTGTTTTTTGTAAAATATCGCTTGTCGCTTCAACACTCTCCTGAGCAGAAGAGCTCTCCTGCTGCATAGCACGAACAACAATCGATATATCTTTTGTAGCAATTTGTGTTTTTTCTGCAAGCTTGCGTACTTCATCTGCTACAACAGCAAATCCACGCCCATGTTCCCCTGCTCTTGCTGCTTCTATTGCCGCATTTAAGGCTAACAAATTTGTTTGATCTGCTATATCTTCTATAAGATTTACAACGTTAGAGATTTCATTAGATCTTGTACTCAAAGATTCTGTATTTCCTCTGGTAGCCTCCATATTTTCTGATAAAAAGTCCATATTGCCAACAGACTCCATTATAAGATTTAGACCATCTTTTGACTCTAGTGCAATTACTGATGACTCTTCTTTCATCTGCTCTAGTTCACTTAGCATACCTGAATATGTTTTTTGAGAATCTTGCAGGGCGTAATTGATTGATTTTTGGCGTTTAGACATTATCGTACTGTCCTTTGCACTTTTAATATCAGTTTTAACGATGCTGTAAAGTGTCCCTCCGTTTGATAGAGGAAGAGATTTAACATTCCCACTGCAATTACTTACATTAATGTTCTTGTTTCCTCTTTTAAGCTCCGTCAAGAGTGCATTTTCATCTTTTATCATCTCTTTGGCTAAACTATTTTTATTAGTAATCTCCCCGCTTGATGAGACTGATACAATCATCTCCTCTTGTGAAAATCCAAAAGTTTCTTTATAAAACTCTAACTCTTTTTTCATAGATAGGATCTCTTCTTCTAAAGCTTTTATCTCTTCATTATGTTTTTTACTTGATGAGAAAAACATTTAACAACCTTTAATTTTGTATTGGACTATAATTTTGAGCCATTATATTAGAATAAATTATAAAAGTTTCTTAAAGTTTGTTAAAATATGTTACACCTCTAAAGCTAACTCTATACAACTTTCAATAGATGTTTCTTCTGATATTTGATACTCGATATTTTTTGGTATTGACTTTGCCGTAGTTTTACCAATAACTATAACCTTTAAATCCGAAGTTATTGTATGAGTTTTCAAAAAACACTCCACTGATGATGGAGATGTGAAAATTAGAGTGGCACTCTTTTGTACATGTAGATTTAGTATTTCTTCTGAGCACTCGCTTACATAGAGTATCTTTTCATCTATTTTATAGTCGTTTTTTTTAGCTACTTGTGCAAAATTTGAAGCTACTGTTTGTGCTCTTAAATATAGCCATTTAGTCTCTTTTGAAAACTCTTCTATTTTTTCAAGCAACCCATCTCCGTACCCCTCTTTTGCAGTTACAATACTGCCGCCAATACTTTTATATTCCATTGCTGTTTTAGCAGATACGCAAAGTGCTCGGAGATGAATAAAATCTTTTTTATCATATTGTTCCAGAGCTTTTATTGCTTGTTTTGAGGTTATTATTAGGTAGTCGTATTTTGTAAAATCTATAGATGGATTTAAATATCTAATATTTAAAGAATTGATACATGTAGCTTTGGGATGAGAGGAAGTTGAGAAGAGATAAATTTGTCTTGACATGAAAATAGAGATTAAATCTCTACTCCCACTCAATAGTTGCTGGTGGCTTACTACTAATGTCGTAAACTACCCTGTTTATACCATCTACTTCATTGATAATTCTTCTTGATATTCTCTCTAGTAAATCATGTGGAAGATGAGCAAATGTTGCTGTCATTCCATCAACAGCTTCTACTACTCTAACACAAATAGTATTGTCATAAGTACGGTTATCTCCCATTACACCAACAGATTTTACATTTAATAAAACTGCAAATGCTTGCCATGTTTTAGCGTAGTATCCACTAGCTTTTAATTCGTCTAGTAAAATAACATCAGCTTCACGCAAAATAGTTAAATCAGGAACATTTACATCACCCATGATTCTAATAGCTAAACCTGGTCCAGGGAATGGATGACGGTTAATCATACCTTCTGGAAGACCAAGCTCTAGTCCAATTTTACGAACTTCATCTTTAAATAGTTCACGAAGAGGTTCTATTAGCTCAAAATCCATCCAATCTGGTAAACCGCCGACATTATGGTGAGACTTAATAACTTCAGATGGACCATTTACACTTATTGACTCAATAACATCCGGATAAAGTGTCCCTTGAGCTAAAAACTTTATACCATCGTGTTTTTTAGCCTCTTTTTCAAACTCTTCTATGAAAGTATGGCCAATTATTTTTCTCTTTTCTTCCGGATCGCTAATACCTGCTAGTTTGCCAAGAAAGTTATCGACAGCATCAACAGTAATCAGAGGAGTTTTTAGATTGATTTTAAAAACCTCTTCTACTTGTTCTCTTTCACCTTTTCTTAAAAGACCATTATCTACAAATACCGGAATTAGCTGGTCACCAATCGCTTCATACAGCATAGCAGCAACAACGGAGCTGTCAACACCACCGCTTAATCCACAAAGAACTTTTCCAGTTCCAACTTTTTCACGGATAATTTTTATTTGCTCTTTTAAGAAGTGCTCCATCTTCCATTTTTCAGTTACTCCACAAATATTTCTTGCGAAGTTACGAAGCATTAGGTAACCCTCTTCAGAGTGCTGAACTTCAGGGTGATACTGCATAGCGTAAACACGCTTTTCTTCATTTGCAATTGCTGCATAAGGTGAATTAGCAGATGTCGCTATAGGAGCAAAACCCTCTGGAAGCACATCAACTTTGTCACTATGACTCATCCAAACTACGCGACCATCATCACAATCAGCCAGAAGAGGGGAACATTTTTCGTCAATATTATTAATAGTAAGTTCAGCTTTGCCGTATTCATGGTGGCTAGAGCGGATAACGCTACCGCCAAAATCAACAGCAATTCTTTGCATACCGTAACAAATACCTAAAATTGGGATACCCATAGCGTAGACACCTTGGTCAACCACATAAGCGTCTTTGTTATAAACAGATGATGGGCCACCGCTAAGGATAACACCTTTTGGGTTCTTTGCTTTAATATCTTCTACTGGTGTATGGTAAGGGAGAATTTCACAATAAATTTTATCTTCACGAAGACGACGAGCTATAAGTTGTGTGTACTGAGAACCAAAATCTAATACGATAATGCTAACATTTGTCATGTTAATGCCTTTAATAAGAGTGTTTTGAGGTGCCAAAAATGGCTTTGAGAGGGAATGTACCCTTTTCACATGGTGAAAGGATACAATAAGTTAGATTAATATTTGATATATAGACCTAATACTTCAAATTGGAGATACCATACAGCGACAGACACAAAGTAACCTATAACTATCGTCCAAGCAAATTTCATATGTGAACCAAAAGTATAGATTCCATGAAGTTTACCCATAACACCAACACCGGCTGCAGAACCAAAACTAATCATAGAGCCACCAACACCAGCTGTAAGTGTAACTAGCATCCATTGAGCTAATGGAATATCTGGAGAGGCTTTTAGTACCGCTGACATAACTGGAACGTTGTCTACGATTGCTGATATAAAACCAACTCCAATATTTACATAAGTTGGATCAAACATTGTGTAAAGTTCTGCTGCATGAGTCAAGAAACCAGCAAAGTGAAGTGCGCCAACAGCTGCTAATATACCAAAGAAAAACAGTAATGTATCATTCTCTATTTTTGAAACAGATTTGTATATCTGAATATCATGGTCATGGTGCTTCTTAAGTTTAATAGCGTAAAGCTGTAAAAGAGAAAGACCAAATAGCATTCCCCACATAGGAGGTAAATGCATAACTTGTTTTCCAACTACTGCTAAAGCGATAGTTAATACACCTAGTCCTATAATAACTTCACCACCATGGTGAATATGAACCGGCTCAGCATTCTCAACTCTTTTTGGATGTCCCTCTGGAACAAATTTGCTTAGCAAAAATGCTGTAATTCCCCAACCAATAATAGATGCCGGAAACAAAAACAAAAAGTCTATAAAGTGTCCTTTTCCTGATGACCATGCCATTAAAGTTGTAATATCACCAAATGGAGACCAAGCGCCACCAGCGTTTGCTGCGACTACAATATTTATAGCTGCTGGAACCAAGAAAGCCTTGTTGTCTCTTTCTATTGTTATTAAAACAGTAGAAAGAATAAGAGCTGTGGTTAAGTTATCCGCTACTGGAGAGATAAAAAATGCTAAAATACCAGTTACCCAAAAAAGTTTTTTGTAATCGTACCCTGCTAAAATAAGCTTCTCTTTTAGTGAATCAAAAACATTTCTCTCTATAAGTGCCTCAATAAAAGTCATGGCAACAAACAAGAAGAAGAAAATTTCTGCTATTTCTAATATTAAATGAGCTATTTCTGCATCAAATGGTGCAAAATCCAAGCCATTATATGCATAATATGCGCCTAATAGCATAAACAAAAAAGTACCTGTAAATAAAGCAGGTTTTGCCTTATTTATTTCGTATTTTTCTTCTGCTGCTATAAAATAGTAACCTATTACAAATATTGCTAATAAAAGCCAACCAAATGGTTCTACTGCAAGATCAACTGCATGCACTCCTGTTCCTGGTCCTGTTATCATTCTTTCTCCTCAATCATTGTGTGTACTCCAATAGACTTACCTCTAGAGAGTGCGTGAGTAACCATCTCTCTTGCTGTAAGTAAACGAAATTTCAGAAGTTTACCAATATTTTCTTTTAAAAGAGCATTGATTTGCTCCAATGCATGATTTAATCCCTCTTTTGTTCTAACAATTGAAACATTTTCCCACATAATCTTACGAAGCAGATTCTTCTTCTCTTTGTCCTCTGGAAGACTCATTACCTCATCACTAACGGCGAACTCTACAAAGCTCTTCTTGCTTGATGAGTTTAAGATAGATAAAGATGCCCTTTTTGCAAAAACTAAACCCTCTAGAAGTGAATTCGATGCCAATCTATTTGCTCCGTGAACTTTTGTAGATGCAACTTCACCCACGGCATAAAGTCCTTTTACGCTCGGTACTCTTCCATACAAATCACTCTTTATACCACCTATGGCATAATGAAAAGCCGGAGATATCGGCACTCTTTGAGTCGGAACATCAAAACCTAAATCTTGTAAATTTTTAAATATATTTGGAAATCTAAGTGTAAAATAGTGGTATTCAAAATTACTGATATTAAGATATGTTTTAAGACCTGTTTCTTTACTGTAGTCATAAATAGATTTGCTGACTATATCTCTAGATGCCAACTCACCTCTCTCATCATAATCAAATAAAAATCTTCTTCCATACTCATCTTCCACCGTTGCACCCTCACCACGAAGAGCTTCTGTCAATAGAAGCTTTTGTGCATATTCACTTTTTACAAAAACAGTTGGGTGAAACTGCATCATCTCCATATGTTCAAGTTCTATCCCCTTCATAACACAAAGACCCTGCATATCTGCACTTATACAAGGGGCATTTGTATGATACTCGTACAGCGAACCTACTCCGCCACTTGCCAGTATCACACTGTCGGCATAAATATTTCTGCTCTCTCTATGATCAAGAACTGTTACTCCATAGCATTCACCATCTTTTATAAGCAGGTCAACTACTCTAGCATCGCCAAGCATGGGATGCGGATTTTGTGAGAGCAAAAAGTGGTGCATATGTCTTCCGGTTGCATCTCCGCCAGCATGTAATATACGATTTTTTGAATGTGCGGCCTCTTTAGTATATAAAAGATTTCCGTTCTCATCACTATCAAATTCAAATCCGAGTTTTATGAGGTTATCAATAGCTTCTCTTGAGTTTTCACTTAAAGTTCTTACAGCCTCCACATCACAAAGTCCAGCCCCTGCATCAAGTGTATCTTTTACATGTAGCGGTATATCATCACTATCAACTGCTAATGCTATACCACCTTGAGCGTAAAAACTATTACACTTAAATGTTTCTCTCTTATTTATTATTAGAACTTTTTTATCACGTGGCAGATGCAATGCAGCATAAAGACCAGCTACTCCAGCACCAACTATTATTACATCGTATTTCATCTATTGTCCGTTAATACTTTCGTTACTATCATGGCTTGGCTTTTTAATGATGAACTTTACATTTTCATCGCTTTGCGGTGCTTCTTCTAAATAGTATGGATCTGCTTTATGTCCACACCCACTAAAACTTAACAAAAACATTGCTATAATTGCTATATGAAAAACGCTAGTCAAATTATTAATTCTATTCAAAGTAGACCTCAATTTTCTAAACTCTCCTATTATAAGTGTGTTAACACGGTCAAATCTATGTTTACTCCACCGGTACAGAAGATGATAAACTTTGCTTACATAAAGAATAGTACTCTATTTTTTGTATTTAATCACCCTGTTGGCAAACAAGAATTTGATAATAATATACAAAGTATTAAATCTGCTTTAAATTTTTACAAGCCCGAGGAGTGTATGGAGTCTGGTGAGACTCTTTTTACTGATATTAAAGCTTTTGTAACACACTCCCCTAAAAAACCGATACAAGAGTTTAAAGAGGTAAAACAAGTCTACAAAGAGCGTGCATCCGGAAATCTAGATGTAGAGATAAAAAATGAAAAACTAAACGAACTGCTCCGCTCTATTCAAGATATTATAAAAGCTAAAAATGAATCTCAAAGAGACAATTAAACAACTGCCGGATTCTGCCGGTGTTTACCAATATTTTGACATAAATGGACATTTGCTTTACATTGGAAAAGCAAAGAGTCTCTCAAAGAGAGTAAGAAGTTATTTTAGTTTTACCCCTACTCTAAAAGCTAAGCAAAACCTATCTCTTAGAATCACAAAAATGATAGACCAGACAGCTTCTTTAAACTATATAGTTGTTAACAGTGAGCATGATGCACTTATTTTAGAAAACTCACTTATAAAACAGCTAAATCCAAAATACAACATCTTACTTCGTGATGACAAGACTTACCCATATATATATGTGGACAATTCACTGGATTTTCCAAGATTTGAGATAACAAGAAAAGTGATTCAATCATCAAGTATCAAGTATTATGGGCCATACTCTGTCGGTGCCAAAGATATTTTAGACTCTGTGTATGAAATTTGTAAACTTGTACAGAAAAAAAATTGTCTAAAATCAAAAAAATTATGCCTCTATTATCAGATAGATAAATGTCTTGGACCATGTGAGCTTGATATTTCACCAGCAGTATATAAAAAAGAGCTCGATTTGGCGACAGAGTTGATTTTAAACAAAAAAACTCTTATAAAAAAACTTCAAGAGAGAATGTCTTTTTATGCTGAGGAACTTCGTTTTGAGGAGGCAGGAGAGCTAAGAGACCGCATAGAAACAATAGGTCGTTCCGAGATTAAAAGTGAGATTGACTTTGCAAGTGATGAAAATTACGATATTTTTGTCCTTCAAAACACAACAAACAGAGCCGTTATTCTTAGAATATTTATGAGAAACGGTAAAATTATCTCATCATCACATGACTACATACAACTTAACGAAGGTTATGATGAGGATGAAATCTACCAAAGAGTATTAATGGAGTTCTACAAAGATGAAAAGCCACCAATAATAGCTCCTATCTTAGTGGCACATAAGTTTCTACATGTAGAAATAATTGAGGAGCATTTAAGTAAAATCTTTGGACAAAAAGCAGAAATTAAAGTACCGCTCAGAGGTGACAAAAAGCACTTGATAGAGTTAGCTATTTTAAATGCGAAAGAGTTGCTAAAAAAAGAGATTAGTGAGAGCAACTCTAAAATATTGTCTGAGATTAAAGAGCTTTTTTCTTTGCAAAGAGTTCCAAACCGTGTAGAAATTTTTGACAACTCTCACATGTCAGGGGTTGCAACAGTGGGTGCCATGGCAGTTTATGAAAATGGCAAGTTTGATAAAAAAGGGTATAGAACATATCACCTTCAAGCAAAAGATGAATACTCCCAAATGAGAGAGACACTCACCAGAAGAGTGGAGAGATTCTTTAAAAATTCACCTCCTGATTTGTGGGTTTTAGATGGTGGAGCTACTCTGCTGAAATTAGCTACTGAAATTCTGGAATCAAATGGGATATTTTTAGATGTTATTGCAATTTCAAAAGAGAAAATAGATGCCAAAGCCCATAGAGCAAAGGGGAAAGCAAATGATATATTACATACAAAAGATGATATTTTCAGACTAAAAAATAGCGACAAAAGACTCCAGTGGGTTCAAAATTTAAGAGATGAGGCCCATAGATGCGCAATAGGTTTTCATAAAAAAACAAAGTTAAAACTTGACAAAGAGAGTAAACTTTTAACTTTAAAAGGGATATCACAAGCAAAAATAGTAAAATTGCTTAATCATTTTGGGACATTTGAGTTATTAAAAGAATTAACCATTGATGAGATTAGTTCTGTATTAAACAAAAAAGATGCAGAAATCATTAAAAATATTTATAACTAAGTTTTTTTTTAAACTATTAATGATATATTTAGCGCAATTTATGACACTTTCCATTATTAAAGGTTTTTTATGAACAAAGTTGTACCAGTAGATGAAGAGTATATCTTCGAAGGTAGAGTTGCAATAAGTCAAACAGACCTAAAAGGTGTTATTACCTTTGTAAATAGAAAATATAGTGAGATTTCTGGATATACAGTTTCTGAACTAGTAGGTAGTAACCAAGATATAATAAGACATCCCGATGTTCCTAAATCTGTGTTTCTTAAGATGTGGGAAAATATTAGTAGCGGTCAAGTTTGGAATGGTCTAATTAAAAATATGCGCAGAGATGGTCAATTTTATTGGGTTGATGTGGAACTAGCTCCTATTTTAGATGAACAAAAAAACATAACAGGCTATATTTCAGTAAGCAAGCCTGCACCCAGAAAGAACATTATTGAAAAAGAAAAACAATATAGACAAGAAAACAATACAAAATAAAAGGTCGATGTATGCTAATTTATAATTATAAAAAAGAATTTTTAGGAATTGATGCTAATGATTTAGAGATACTTGGTCTGTCAACTTTGGCAGATCTTCGTAATGAAGCAGCTGACTTTGCGGATTTGTTTGTAAAAACACCCGGCTATATTCATAACTTCAAACATGTTCACTGGATAGACTACATCCTATGTGATGATGGGGGTGTAGGTTCAAAGGCAATAATACACGTTAAAGGAAAAAACTATACGACTATGATAGATATAAAAACAATTTATCTAGTCGACAATCCGTCCGAGAAAGCCTACATTATCAACTTATCCAATATCAGAGCTATCTCTCAAGCTCAAAGTGAAAAAATATCTGCCGACATACTTCAGAGACCTGCTCCTGCTAAAGCAACTGGGGCAATTAAGCTTATCACAACCCCTGGTTCTATAGTACACGATGAAAACGCGAACTTAGCACAAGAAGAGGTTATCCAAGCCTCTTTTGACCCATATGAAACATACTCTCCTGAATCAGAGCCTAATGCAGTGGTCGACATATATGAAAGTCAAATTTCAGAAGAAGACCTAAGCTCAGATGCACCGTTAGATATTGATTTTGACGAAGAGACCATAGATAACGAAGTTATTAAACCAGAAACAACCAAAGAGATTGCACAAACTCTTGAAAAGAAGTTGCCTGAATCTAAAAAAATTGTCGCTCCAGAAGATGACAATGGTGAATTTGCAGAGTATGTTTACAACCCTAAAGTAGCCTCTGAAGAGCTAGGATTACCTATTGATTTAATAGAAGAATTTATTCAGGATTTTATTGCTCAAGCCTACAGCTTCAAAGATGAACTATACAGATCTGTTGAGGATTCAGATGCGAATAAGTTAAAAATTCAATCTCACAAACTTAAGGGTGTTGCTGCAAATTTACGAATTGAAGATGCATTAGATGCTCTAACTATAATGAATCATTCTGATGACTGGAGCGAGATTAAAGAAAAATTAGACACACTGTTCAAAATAATTGCTAAATTATCAAATAAAAATTTTGACGTGTCAGAAGATTTGAACAAAAGCACGATAGTTGAAGACGAGGAAGAAGATTTTGTTTTATCATTTAAAGAGGAACATGTCTCAAAACCTGAAATTGAGAAAATACCAGACAATAGTTTTGCCAATGATTTTTCTACTGATGCAATTGTAGATTCTGATGTTCCAGATAGCATTTCTGTTGCAGAGCTTGCTGATGATGAGTTTTTCAAATCAGAAATTAGCGGAAAAAACAATGAACTAATTGATGAGGACCTTTCAATTTTAGACAATGAGAGTGATATAAGTGAAGAAGATATTGAGAATGAAGCTTTAGACATAGCAATTACATACGACATGCAACGTGTAGCAAGTGACATTGGACTAGATTTAGACAGCTTCAAAGAGTTATTTGAAGAGTATATAAATGAATCTCATGAATTATTACATACAATTATTGATTCAATTGAAAAAAACAATCTAGCTGGATGTAAAAGTTCCGCTATTAAACTAAAAGGAATGAGCGATAACATGAGAATTCATAAGTTCGATAATGAACTAGATTCGATTATAAACTCTACTGACATCGGCAATATTAAAGGTTTTGCCGAGAGTGTAATATCAAAGCTAAATCAGATTTCTAATTTGGAGAACAAATAATGCAATTTGGGCTAAAAAACAGACTAAGACTAATCAGTCTTTTACCAATCATAGCATTATTTGCTATGACGAGTTTTTATGTTTATAATTCATATATTGAGTATAAAGCTGCTCAACAACTACAAGATAGACTAGACCAAAACAGATATCTAAATGATGTTATTGGAAATATTGCTCGTGAGCGTGGGATGAGCGCTATGGAGCTTGGGAATAAGACAGGAAATATTCTAAAATCTCTAAATGAGCAGAGAAAAATTGTTGATTTAAAAGTTGCTAAATATCTAGAGCATTCAAGAGATAATAAACTCTTACATACTCATGATGATATTAGCAACGAATCAAAGTGCATCGCGTGTAGCAACATAGAAACCGTTTCTGAGTCTATGGCTAAAATAAACTTAGTCAGACCTCTAGTCGATGAGGGAAATATAGAGTTTAATGAAATGTTTATGGATACATATGTTGTTGTCCAAGAAAAATTTATTACTCAACTAGAACAAATTACTGAAAATCAAATAGATAAAGAGATTGGTGAACTATACACTCTCTATATGACAATGATTAATGCTAAAGAGGCAACTGGAATTGAGAGGGGATACATATCATATATTATTTCACGTTCCGCTAAACTTATAGAAGATGACTTGAATAAATGGGTCTCTCTTATTGGAAAAGCCGATTCACTAAACTATGAACGGATGCAAAACAAAGAGTTAATTAAAAAGATGGATGCTATCTTTAAAAATGAAGAGAGCAAAGAGTTATTTGAAGATTTAAATACCGAGAGAACAGCAATTATTTCCGCTTCAGGCACTGGGGAGTATGAAATTACATCTGGTGTCTGGTTTACAATGCAATCAGAAAAAATAAATATTATTTCAAAAGCAGAAGACTTGCTTCTTGATTCTATGGTAACAAGATCTAAAAAAGTTCAAGAAGAATCTTTACAATTGCTAGTAATATCATTTACTATCTGGGTTGTGACAATAATACTAGCTACTCTTGGTTACATATTGGCAAATGAAATTGCTAAAAATATCAAAGAACTTGAAAATGTACTAAAAAGGGTTGCAGAAGATTCAGAATTAGATAATACAAAGATTAATCTTCAAACTTCTGAAGGTACCAATAGAGCTTATGAGTTACTTGAAGAGATTATCAAGCAAACGAAAAAAGATAAAGAGTCAGCTCAAGAGGCGAGTGAAGCGAAGTCCATGTTCTTGGCAAACATGTCACATGAAATTCGAACGCCTCTAAATGGTATTGTTGGATTTACGGAACTCCTAAAAGATTCTGGCTTACAAGATGAGCAAATTGAGTTTGTTGACATAATCGAAAAAAGTTCTGAGAACTTACTTGAAATTATAAATAATATTCTTGATCTTTCTAAAATAGAAAGCAACAAACTTGAAATTGAAAATATTGCCTTCAACCCTATTGTTGAGTTTGAGAGTGCAGTCGAAGTATATGGAGTAAGAGCGAGTGAAAAACACATAAACCTTGGTTGTTTTATAGATCCTCAACTTGAGTTCCCTTTAAAAGGAGATCCTACTAAAATCAAAGAAGTTATTATCAATCTTCTTTCAAATGCTGTTAAATTTACAAATAATGCCGGTTCTATCAATGTTAATATTAGAAAAGTTAATTCAGACAGCGTAGGTAAAACAAAAATTAAATTTGAGATTAAAGATAGTGGAATAGGCGTTTCAAGTGAGCAAAAATCTAGAATTTTTGAAGCATTTAGCCAAGCTGACACTTCCATTACTCGTAAATATGGAGGTACTGGTCTTGGACTTACTATCTCAAGCAGTTTCGTTGAGTTAATGGGTGGAAAGCTTGATTTGGAGAGCAAACCTGGAGAGGGCACCACTTTCTTCTTTACTATTGAGCTCGAAGATGTTGAAACACTCAATGAGAGTTCACAAAATAGTTTTAATAATTTAAATGCTCTTATATTAAGCGATTCCATAAAAATTAAGAAGCAGGATAAATACTTAAGAGAGTATCTTGATTATTTTGGAGTAGGATACACAACATTTAAAGACATCAGTAAAGTTTCTCTTCTTCAAAAAGATACAAACTATAACATTATATTCGTTGATTACGACTATGTAACAGATGAGATTCTTGCAGAGTTTGCAAAACTTCCTCAAGAGCTAATAGTTTTGACAAAATCTAACCTAATGAAGAAGATTGACAATATGGGTCTTAATATATTTAAGATTCTTTATGAGCCTCTACACTTCACAAAGCTTAAACTAACGCTTGAAAACTACTCTATGTTAAGAAAAGACAAGAATATTGTCGCAAAATTATCTCGTAAAAAATTCGATTCAGGGTCATCAAAATTTATTGCGAATGTTTTAGTCGCAGAAGATAATATAATTAATCAAAAACTTATACGCAGAACACTCGAAGATTTAGGACTAACAATAACAATTGCAAATAATGGTCTTGAGGCATTTCAAAAAAGAAAAGATGAAAAATTTGATTTGATTTTTATGGATATCCAGATGCCATTTTTAGATGGTGTTGAATCAACTGCTGAGATATTAGACTATGAAGAAGATTTTAATCAACCACACATACCAATAGTTGCTCTTACTGCGAATGCATTAAAAGGTGATAGAGAAAGATTTTTAGCCGCCGGCCTTGATGAATACACAACAAAACCTCTTGTTCGTTCAGAAATTATATCGGTGCTAAATCAATTTTTATTCGATCGCATAGTCGAATCTACTGACCAAATTCACACAAACACCACAGAGGTTAGCTTAGACGAATTACAAGAGGAAGAAGTAAATAAAGCACCAGAATACAGGGCTGACATACTTATTGCTAAAAAAAGCAACTTTGAAACAAAACTTTATACTAAAATCATTGAGAGCATGGATGGGTTAACTTATGAAGTTGCATCTTCAGCAATAGACTTTCAAGAGCTGATTCAAAACTATTCTTATAAAGTTGTTTTATTTGATAAAGAGTATGATGGCTTAGATGTAGCAGAGGTATCTTCGGCTGTTAAAGGGTTAATTGACTCTAGCGGATTGGATTCTCATATTGTACTTATAGATGATTCTGTTGAAAAAAATGGTGCTGTTCATGATAAACATGTAGATGAAATAGTTAAAAATGCTATGGATAGAGAGTTATTAAAATCTCTATTTATTAAATACGCTTAAAAGGTAAAATATGTCAAAAGAATTAGTGATATTAGCAGTTGATGATGATTTAATAAATCTAAAACTGCTTAAATCAATGCTTATGAAAAACCCGGATGTAAAAGAAGTTATTGAGGCAAAAAATGGAGCTGATGCTGTAGGTCAAATAAAATCAAGGGGTGATATTAATCTGGTTTTGCTTGATATAATTATGCCTATTATGAATGGCCTGGAGATGCTTAAGGTTGTTCGTTCAGATGACAATATAGAACAAATGCCAATAATAGTACTAACTACTGATGAAACCAAAAAAACAGAAGCACTAGAGCTTGGTGCTAATGGTTTTTTAATGAAGCCAATCAGAAATAACGATCTTGTTGAAAAAATTAACTCTCTAGTACTTTAAACAAGAATATAATCCAATACTTCTTCCACTCTACTGACACCAATTATCTCTAAAGAGTCTCTAACCTCTTTAGGGATATCTTCTAGGTCTCTTTCAAGATTTTTCAATGGTATTAGCACTTTACTCATTCCAGCTTTGTGTGCAGCTATCAGCTTCTCTCTTAGTCCGCCGATTGGCAATACATCTCCACTTAGTGAAACTTCACCCGTCATAGCAATTTCTGAACGAATTTTTCTAGAGCTCAATATAGATGATATTGCACTCACCATAGCTATGCCGGCACTTGGTCCATCTTTTGGAGTTGCACCATCTGGAACGTGTACATGTAAGTCATAGCGCTTGTAAACTTCACTTGCGTCTACATTAGCTGCATCTTCTCTCTCTTTTAGTGTAAGTGGAATATTTTTAACATCTATTTTTAATTTTTTTGTATCTATCAATGTTTTAACTACACTAAAAGCTATTCTTGCTGATTCTTTCATGACTTCGCCAAGACTACCAGTTAATTGCATAGTACCCTTACCTTTAATACGAATGGACTCTATTTTTAAAACATCTCCGCCAACTGCAGTCCAAGCAAGACCGTTTACAACCCCTACTACAGGAACTTTTGTTGTTTTTTCTATCTCAAATACGGTCTTATCGAAATAATCTTTTAGGTTTTTCAGAGTTAAAGAGACTTTCGTAATTTCTGGTTTTTCCAAAACTTCTCTGGCTACTTTTCTACACATATTGGCAATACGTCTACGAAGATTTCTTACCCCTGCTTCACGTGTATAACTGTGAATAAGCTCTTTTAGTGCCGGATTAGATATGCTTACTTCACTCTTTTTAAGTCCATGTTTTTTAAGTTCTTGAGGGATAAGGTATCTTAATGCAATCTCAAATTTCTCCTGAGGAGTATATGAACTGATTGTTATAAACTCCATTCTGTCACGAAGAGGTGCAGGAATTCTGCCGACATCATTCGCAGTAGCAATAAAAATAACTTTCGTTAAGTCAATATTGAAATTCAAGTAATAATCACGGAACTCTTTGTTTTGCTCAGGGTCTAAAATTTCCAAAAGTGCTGCAGTTGGATCGCCTCTTCCTGTTTTTGACACTTTATCTATCTCATCCAAAACAATAACAGGGTTCATTTTCTTTGCATCGATAAGCCCTTGTGTTATTCTTCCTGGCATTGCGCCAACATAAGTTCGTCTGTGGCCTCTTAGCTCATTAACATCTTCTAAACCGCCTAGTGCAATTCTGACAAGTGGACGCTTAAGTGCTTTAGCAATAGAGTTTGCAAGTGATGTTTTACCAACTCCTGGAGGTCCTGAAAAACATAAAATTGCACCAGAGTTGCCTTTAACTCCTCTTAGCTCCATCAACTCCTTAACAGCAAAAAATTCTGCTACTCTCTCTTTAGGCTTTTCTAGTGAGAAGTGGTCTTTGTCTAGTTGATTTTCTACATCACTGATTTTAAGCGCCCTTTTACTCTCTTCTCCAAAAGGTATAGATAAAACCCAATCAAGATATGTTTGAGTCATTGATGCATCAGATGAGTCAGGGTGCATACGGGAGAACCTCTCTATCTGCTTGTTCACCTCTTTGTAAGCCTCTTCACTCATTTTATCTTTTTTAGCTGCCAGCTTGTTTCTGTACTCATCCATCTCTTCATCTCTTGAAGTATCACTGCCAAGCTCTTTTTGAATCTGCTTTAACTGCTCTTTTAGGAAGTACTCTTTATTCACTTGCTCTATGTGTGTATGAACTTTTGAACGTATCTCTTTTTGAAGTTTATTTGCTTCAATTTCATCTATAAGATGCTCGATTAAATCTAAAAATCTTTTTTCAGTATTTGACTCTACAAAAAGACCGTACGCCTGATCTTTTTTTAGCTTTATTGTTGAACAAATAAGATCAATTATACGGTTATGGTCATGATTCTCTTCTATGGTTCTTAGCAAGTCAGGCGGGAAATAGTTACTCACACTAGAGAGTGTTCTAACCTTTTCCCTAACTATCTCTAAAATAGCATCAATCTTAAGTGAGTCTACATTTGTTGCTTCAATAATGTCTACATTAACAACCAGAGGATTATCTTCTACTTTGCTAGATACTTTTGCCCGAGCAAGACCCTGGAAGAGAACTTTCACTCTACCATCGGGGAGTGCGACTTTTCTCATTATGGAGCCAACTACACCTGCGTCATAAAGTGATTCAAACTTACGTTCACCCTCTTTTGAAGGTTTAGTAGGACACACGATAACTAATGTACTCTCTTCTATTGCTCTCGTTGCTGCTTCAATGTTATTCTCATCACTTAAAAAAAGAGGGGATATCATAAATGGGTATAAGAATAGTTCATCCTCTGCTATAACTGGTATACTTGCCGGAAAAGTTCCATAATCACTTAGTTTCATTATTTTCTCCTTCTGCTTTATCTTCTTGTGCTACAGAATTTCTTGAGACAACACTTTGTGTGTCCGGTATCAAGAACTCATACCAACTAGAAGTTCCATCACCTTCAAACCACTCACGGTACCAAGCTGTATTTGCTCTTTGAATGTCACTCCACACTATCCAATCTTGTGGCTTAATATTTTTATAATATTCAGCACTTTTTGGTTTATCAAGTCTGTTATAAAGGTCAACTATTGTCTCGTTAAGTGCCGCTTGTGCAAGTTCTAATCTAACAAGCATAGTGTTTATAACTTCAGTATACATAGAGTTTGGATATTGCAATTTAAAATTTTCACCCTCTTTTATTGCTAAGTCTATTAAAGCTTGATCACGTCTTGGGTTTGGAAGAGCCATATATTTTGATTTTATTTTTAAAAACTCTGCCTCTTCTTTTTCATTTTGAGTTGCATATCTTTTTATATACTCATCTAAAAAATGCTCGCTTAGCAAATACTCTTCATACTGCATGTGAGCTATCGCTAAAATCATAGTTGCCTCCGGCAAAAGAGGAGAACCTATGTGTTCACCCTGAAGAGAGCTATAAAAGCTGTCTGCTTTTTCTAAATCTCCTTGAGATATTTGCTGAACAATTTTAGAATACCAGTACATTGCTGGCTTGTTGTACTCTTCTACCTCTTTAGCGCAACCTGCAAACAACACAATAAATATAACAGAACCCGCTACTAAATAACTTTTTAATTTCATAAAATAATTTCCTATTTGTAAATAAGTTGATATTTTATCCAAAAGATATATAACACTCATTAAACTAGGTACATTTTATGCTTTATTTATCCGTTAAGTGATACAATCACAAAATTACAAACTGGGGATTTTTATGCAATTTGATATATGTGCGCCTATCTTAGGCTTTGAAGATTTAAAACAAGTAACATTAGAAAAAATTGATGATATTTTTATGAAAATGCAATCTACAACTGATAAACATATCTCCTTCACTCTGATTGACCCGTTTATTTTGAGAGATTATGACTTTGAAGTGATGGAAAGCACACAAGAGTTGCTGGGAGCAAACAAAGACTCAAACCTTCTTATTTTAAATATAGTTCTTATACAAACACCTATAGAAGATTCTGTCGTAAACTTTATAGGTCCAATCATCTTTAATACCGACAACAACAAAGCAACTCAAATAATTTTGCCTGAATCTACCAAATATGGCGTTGCAGAGAAAATTTCTACTTTTTTAAAGGCTAAATAAAACAAAATTTATTTAGCCTTTGCTATCACCTCTTCAAACAACATCTATGCTAAAAAACTTTTATATAACTATAACTTTAATTGGAGTACAATCAAAGATTGATAACTAAATTGTGAGTGAGCCCAAGTTTTTTGTGCCCTAATATTTGCTTGACGAGGAGTCTGTTATGAAAACTATTACCAAAGCTTTTTATTTTCCGCTACTGTTTTTAATGTTTTTTTCTGTAAATGCTTACTCTATCCAAATTGCTAACGACACCTTTTCAAGTGATGATGACGGTTGGTCTGGATATGTAAGCGTATCTAGTGGAGAGATGGAAGTTGCCAGAGACACAACAGCTTCTAAAACATATAATTTTGGTTTAGAGTATGCAAATTCCGCAATAACTATCACATTCAACGCCAATGTACCAAATGCTTGGGAAACAAGTGATGACTTTAACGTTTTAATTAATGGAAGTATAGAACAAACATATCATAGTGACGGAGGAGGCATAAGTGATTCTTTCATAACTACCACAACTACTGATGCAAGTGGAAACATTACAGTAGGCTTCAACCCAGATACCTCTGCAGACAATGAACCAGCATTTATCTTAGATATTTCAATTGATGGCACTCCAGTTCAAATTCCACCTGCAATGGGAGATATACCTAATCAGTCAACAGCGAATGGTTTTGCTTATACATTAGATATATCTACTTTTGTAACACAAACAAACGCTGACGCTATTGTATCTTACACACTAGCGGGAACATTGCCAACTGGATTATCTTTTGACACATCAACGGGTATTATAAGCGGAACACCAACAATTGACGGTGTTTCTAACCTAAGTGTTATTGCAACAGATAATGATGGAGACTCAAACAGTGATGCGTTTTCTATTACTGTATCTACAAAAGCTCCGCCAATTATGGGAGATGTGCCAGATCAAGCAGCATCAAACGGTGTCGCTTTCTCTTTAGATATATCTAATTTTGTGACATTAACTGACGGTGATGCTATAACGTCATACACATTAGCAGGAACATTGCCAGCGGGACTATCTTTTGATATGTTTACTGGCATCATAAGCGGTTCTCCAACTGTTGATGGTGTTTCCAACCTAAGTATTATTGCTACTGATGTTGATGGAGATTCAAATAGTGACAGTTTTTCCATAACAGTTAGCACTGTTGTTAATTTTACATGTGCAAACCCAAGAGTTTTTACTCCTGTATACAGCGACAGTGCTTACTCAAAACTAGTTCAAATAGGAAACACCTCTTTGTGTGCAAATGATGGCTCTGGAAACTGTACAGACCCAGGAACATCACAAAATAATAATATCAATATGATGCATAACGACTACGATGACGTTCACGCAACAGCTGATAATGCTGCAACAACATCTAACTCATCTGCTGCCTTACTTGATATACCGGCAGGGAAAAAAGTATTATGGGCAGGTCTGTTTTGGCAAGGATACATGGTAGGTTGGAATGATGCACAAAAACAAACAGGTAGAAGTATAAAATATAAGCATGACGGTGACACTTCTTACCAAAGTGCTTCAAATGCATCTATGAACTGGGTATATTTTGATGCTAATCGTTTTTACTACCAAAGTTTTATTGATATAACTGGCTATGTAAACGCTAACGGCCCAGGATACTACTGGGTAGGTGATATTGCTACAACAGAGGGGCAACCAGCAGGTGGTAGCTTTGGTGCTTGGTCACTGGCTGTTGTTTATGAGGACTTTTCGCAAGACTTTAAAAACATTACAGCTTTTCACGGTTATCAAGCTTTTGCCGGAAATACAGATATAAACAACGCTATAACCTATGCCAACAACAATGGCTGTGACAATACAAACACAGGTGTCGGCTCAGGCGTATCATCTACGCTTACTGGTTTTTTAACTCCTAGAAGCGGCACTGTAAACTCTTCTTTAATTGTATTTGCAGGAGAGGGTGATACTTCAATTACCGGTGATAGTGGGTCTATAACTGATGACACGGGAATGCAACATGCATTAACCAATGGGCTAAACCCATCTAATAACGTGATGAATGCTACAATATCTAAAGACGGTGCTACTGTTACAACTGGTCTTCCGTACTACTCACCAAATACCTTGGGTGCAGATATTGACACTTATGATATAAGTGGGATACTTGGAAATTTACAATCAAGCACAGATATAGCATTTACATCTTCAGGTGATGGTTACATGCCTGGTATGTATGCTCTGGAGACTCAACTTTATGTCCCGAATTTTTGTTATGATTACGCATACAAACAACAAGGTATATTTTTTACAGAAGACAACAATGGTTCTCAAGATCCCAAAATAAGCGGTAATATAATACCAAACAAAGAGATTGAAACAACTATCTATATAAAAAACCTTGTCGATTCAGACATATCCGTTGATAATATGTTTTTAGATATATATGACATAAACACCAGTGAAGCAACATACGTTTCAAACTCAACAAAACTTCATAAAATTGGTGCTGTTGTTCCTACTAACTTGGTTGATGGAAGTGATGTAACAGTGGGCAATACTTCTAGTGGAGATTTCATTAACAACATAGATATAGGAAGCATCTCTTCAAGCGAATACTTTTATGCTTACTATAGCATTAATCCTTCCTCTACATCTATTGATATGCCAATAAAAGCAAAAGCAAGATACGACTTGACAATCGCAGGAACTACAGTACCCTACACTCTTACACTTGGTGCAAATATACCAATATGTGCGAGCGGTTTAAACTTCTCACCTGCTAGCGGTATCTTTAACGTTGTTCATAATGACTATTATAACTATGATATTGGAGGAGCAAACAGATACTATAATCTTCCAACACAAGTAACAAAAAGAGAAGGAAACTTTAAAGTACTATCTATGGATGAAAGTGACCATGATGTACTAGACAATAATCATTCGATGACCATTGCTGCGGTAGAGATGATAGACGCAGGTGCATTTCACTATACTGATGCTTCTTGCAGCGAGATAGACAGTTCTGTATCTCCTAGAGTCTGGGTAATATTTGATGAAAATGTGATATCAGTTCCATTTAACAAAGCAGCCTTAGATTTAGCAATACTTGAAGGCAGAACTTCTCTTACAAACTCTGCAGATTTTTATGGGCACTCAGTACAAAATGCAGCTTTTAGAATCACCTACAACTCTGTTGACGACAACGGCTCCATAGTTCAATTAGAGCCTATCAGCGGAGGTTCTGGAACAAAATATAATGTTACAAACTTTCCTAGTTTATCAGGGAACTGTGCACAAGACATGGATAACAACCCAAGCTCTACAGATAAAATAAGCCAATACTGTAGTAACGCAGGAGTTAGTTATGCTTCTGCAATGGATACGGCAGAACTTACTACATGTATGGAGTGTGTATATGGAATAGATACAAGATTTATATGCTCGAGAGACAACTTTGCTATTCGTCCTGAAGCATTTATGATCAAACTAGATGACCAAAACCAAACAAATCCAGCTTCTCAACTTAGAGTTGCTGACAATGTGTCTGGGGTTGTAACGCCATCGACTGTTCAAACTGAGCTTGCAGCCGGATATCAATACAATCTGGAAGTAACTGCTACAAATCATTTAAGTAATGACTCATCTCCTGGTTATACAAGAAATTTTGACTCTGCACTGCCACCTGATAGTGTAGAATACACATGGAATCCAAGCGGCAGCCCAACGGGTTGCAATGATGATAATAATAAATCTGTCTCCTTAGGATTTGTAGATGGTATGGTAGACATAAACTCATCAGTAGACCAAGTGGGTGAATACCTTCTAAATATTAGAGATACTCAATGGACAATTGTTGATAATACTCAACCATCACACCATGCGGGAACATATTTTTTAAATGGTGCCGACTGTATAGTAAACAACTCTACGACTCAAATAGTAAACTCAAATACACTCAATGGATGTAATATTAGCTCAAATCACGATGCTACTGCTACAGCTTTAAAATACAGAGACTACAACCTACAATTCCACCCATACAAGTTTGACATGTCAGGAATTACTCCTTCACACGGCCAAAACAACAACACGTCTTTTGGTGCAAATTCTTTCATCTACATGTCGGATATGGATAACGATGAAGAGATGTCTTTTCACTTAAACGGTAGCGTAACAGCAAGAGGCTCAAATGATTCAGCTCTTAGCAACTTTACAGACAACTGTTATGCGCAGCCGGTAGATTTAGACCTTAATAAAAACAGGGCAAATTTATTGGCAGTTGATTATAGATACAGATATCACAATACAGACTTACCTGCAAATGATCAAAACGGCACTATGAATAATCTTGTAGGGACAGTTTCTATTCTTGCTAGTGATTTTAACCAGTCAAATAGCGGTACGATAAATACAAATCTAAATTTAAACTTTGACAGAAATATAACTACAGCATTTAATCCGGAAGAACTTACATTTGCAACTTATAATGCAGACTGCAACACTCCTGCAAACTGCACTATGAATGCAGATTTAACTACAATAACAACTAGTGGTATTCGTGACTTAAACACAACATTAAAACACTACTACGGTCGTACACATGCCTCTAGACAGAGATATGAGGGTGACTCGGGCACCACAAACATCTATTATGAAGTTTACTGTTTTGGAGATACAAACGGGACTACATGTAATAAAAATTTACTTCAAGATGGAATTGCTTCAAGAAGAACAGATGATATAAGATGGTTTATAAACAGTGAACACAATACTACAAATCATGGAAATGCCGGCAGTGTAACTCAAAAGGGCTTATTAGGTATTGTAACTGCTGCACCTGTAAACCCTGTTGCTAATCCTAATACTGTAGTTCTTACTTACGATAATCCGGCTACTAACCCTGACAGCTTCCCATATAAAACAACCATGGAAAACAACGCATCCGGCTGGTTAATCTACAACAAAGATGACCCAACAGCTATAAGAAACCAGTTCTCAGTAGAGTTTGAAAAAATAGGTGGAGAGTGGAGCGGTGCACATGATACAGATACAGTCACAAAAGATACAAATGCAACTAGAACAAACAGGAGAATTATGTGGTAAGAAATAGTATTAAGAGATTTGCTTTTACAATGATAGAGCTTATCTTTGCTATTGTCATAATCGGTATTGCTGTACTATCTCTTCCTATGATGACACAAGTAACATCAAGGGGTATTGAGAGCAATATTCTTCAAGAGGCTATATTTGCTGCCTCTGCAGAGCTTATGGGTGCAGCTTCTGGATATTGGGATGCAAACTCGATGGCGGATAACGCTTTGAGTCAATTCTCAAGAGTTATTGATATTGGCTCTACATGTGTAAACAACACGGCAAGTGATAGACATAGACTAAGACCTGGACATATAGTACAACCCCTGCATAGAAGATGTGTTGATGGAAATATTACAGCAGTCCCACCACTGAATCTTTCAAGCAACACTTTTTTCAACTTGGACAATGCAGAACTTGGAGAACAAAATATTTTTATAGACGATACAGCAAATGCTTCAGGGTATAAGGCGAATTACACAAGTATAGTTACTGTAACACCTAGCGCCGCCGATGCAAATATAAAGCTTATAGAAATCACGGTGAGAGATTCTGAGCCAAAAGATATTGTAGTTCTTAGAATGCAAAGTGCTAATATTGGTGAGATTGATTACTATAGGAGGAGATTTTAATGCGTCGTCTTGGTTTTACACTAATAGAGCTTATCTTTGTTATAGTTGTTATGGGGATTTTAAGTAAATTTGGAGTTGAGTTTTTGGCTCAGGCGTACAATAATTTTATATACTCAAGCGTAAATAACTCTCTTCAAGCGAGAAGTGCTACAGCAGTTGAGTCTATTGCCTCAAGACTGCAGTTTCGTATAAAAGACTCTATTATTGCCAGAGAGCCGGGAGCAAATCTGAACAATTATCAGGCATTATCAGGTTCAACATATGATGATACTGCAACTATTTTAGAATGGGTAGGAAGTGATATAGAGGGATTTAGAGGGGAATCTTTGCCAAACTGGAGCGGAATAATAGATTTACAAGTATCATCAACAAGCAGTCTAAACTCACCTGAGACGAATACCACAGCTCTTGATACACTAATTGGTGTATTGTCCCACGGCAGTGGGACAGGTATAAATAATTCAGCCATCTATTTTGTAGGTTCTGATAGTGATATAAATAATTATGGATGGAATGGTGCCGCACTAACTGACCAAACCACAAGCGTTATGCATCCAATAAGAAGAAGTCCTAATCCCGGTGAAGAACATCTTCTTATCCCTACTAATGGTGCAACAGGGCTTGATAATAACTTTACTGGTGTAGATGTTTTCGAATATTATCAGCTTGCATGGACAGCTTATGCTGTTGAACTTAGAGACTATGACCCTACAACACAAACCGGGAATCTCTGGCTTAATTACGATTACCAACCTTGGGAAGGTGAAAACTACATAGATGATGGAAAAGAGTTTTTGTTGATGGAAAACGTAAGCACATTTAGATTTAAAGCTGTTGGTTCTGTTGTAAAAGTACAGGTCTGTGTAGGGAGTGATATAATCAATGGTAATGTAGCGGGAGGTTATTCAATATGCAAAGAAAAAACTATATACTAAAAAATCGTTCAGGCTTTGCTATGATAATGGCTATGGCTGTTATTGTTATAATAGCAACTATTATGGCACTTTCTCTAGCTATGACAGCTGAAACAGGGAAAAGAACAACAGACTTATATCTTTATGAGCAGTCTGTACTTTATTCTAAAAGTGCTGCTGAACTTGCTCTATTAACAATTGCTCAAAATGGCTCTTGTACAACAATTCCTTCATATACTCTAGATAGCATATATGATATAAATATAAGTGTTAGATATGTTTATAGAGGTCTTGCATGCGGTGGTACCGGTGACTACTTTACAACATTAACAACGGATGAACAAAACGGCTCAGTACTTATGGATATAACTGTTACTACAACTGCAGGTACAGAGCCTATACGATATTTTAGAAGAAGTATTCAAAAACTATAGTTTCTAAATATTTCTAAACCTTTTAATGCTATAATCACTAAATTATAATTTTAAAAGGATATTTTATGAATATTTCTCTAACTGGAAGAAATGTAGAATTAACAGAGCCAATCAAAGCTCACATGAATACGTCAATAGAAACACTAAGCAAATACAATATGGATATTATTTCTGTTAATGTTATAGCGTCAACTCAATCAAAAAAAGGTAAAGAACACTCTACTGTAGAGTTTGTTATACACCTTTCTCACAAAAACTCTATTATTATTAAACAAAATGATGATGACATGTATGCTGCTATTGATATGGCAACTTCAAGAGCTCAAAAAGCTATGCGTCGTATGCATGATAAAGATACTAATCACCATAAAGATGGTATGAACGAAGCTAAGAACGAAGCAAATGCATCAATTGATTTACATGAAGCTAGTGAAGCTTTAGAAGATGAAATCGTACCTGTAGAGCTAGCTCTTTACAAGCCTCGTGAAGTTGAAGATGTTTTAAATGACCTCAAAGATGGTAACAAAGTGTTTGAAATCTTTTTGGATAACGAAGGTAAAACTCGTGTTCTTTACAAAAGAAATGATGGTAAATTCGGGTTATATTAATAGTTTATAAAGGGAAGCTTTTTCCCTTTATTCTTTTAAAGCTACTAAATCTTTTTTCACACTTTTAACTATCTCTTCATCCTCCGCCAAATCAACCCACTTGAACTGTTTTCCACTCTGATTAGAACCCTTTAACAAATCACCGCTTTTTCTAAACTTTAAATCTAGATTTGCTATGTCAAAACCGCTTGTTGTTTTAGTAAAATTCTCTAAGCGCTCAGAAGTATTTTGGTTTGTATATAAAAAACAGTACCCTTTTAAGCCTGTTCTACTTACACGACCTCGTAGCTGATGAAGAGTAGACAAACCTAGTCTTTCGGCACCTACAATCACAACCGTGCTTAGTCTTGGGAGGGATATTCCGACTTCTACAACCGTTGTAGCAATTAATATATCCCCTTTTTCGCTAAACTCTTTTAGCACCTCTTCTTTCTCTTTATCTTTTCCATGAGTCACATAAACATTGGCAAAATTATTTTCCCAATATCCTCTTGCTTCATCAATGCTCTGATACTCAATAACTTCACTCTGCTCAACTAAAGGGTAGACCAATAGAACTTGGTTGTTGTTACTTATCTCACTTTTAATATGCCCAAGCAACTCTTGAAAATCATTTTTATGGATTACTCTGCTTGATATATCTTTTTTAAAAGGCGTTGACGTGATTAAAGAGACATCAATGTGCGCTGTCTCTATCATAGCTTGAGTTCTCGGAATTGGAGTTGCGGAAAACTGCAAAAAATGGGGCTTAACCAGTATTTTATTGTCGATTACATCAGTGCTACTAACTAACTTCTCTAACATGTTTCTCTGTGCAGTTCCAAAACGGTGCTGCTCGTCAACCATAACAAGCCCTGCTTTTGGAAGCTCTCTATATAAAAGTGCATGAGTGCCGATAATAAAATCAAACTCACTCAAATCTATATTTTTTGTTTTGTTAGTGACTAAAACTATTTTAATATTAGGGATAAATCTACGGGCTTCTTCAAAAAGTTGGTTTGCAAGTATAGTTGTTGGTGCCATTAAAATAGATTTATTTGGGAGCATCATTACTGCAGAAGCTAAAATAACCATAGTTTTACCGCTTCCAACATCCCCGACTATCATTCGCCTAGCACTTACATCTTTTTGCAAATCTATTTTAATATCTTCAATCGCACTAACCTGCTCATTAGTAAGTTTAAACGGCAAGGTTTTAGCCCAATCTTTATAATCACTACTTCTACATGTAGAGGCTTTAAAATATCTTCTACATGTAGACAACTTCTTCATATAAGAGAATAGCTCTATATATTTTAGAGCATTAACACTTTTTGAATCTAGCTCTTTTGTAGTTGTTGGCAGTTCTGTGGGAAAATGTAATTTTAAAACTTCATCTATAATATCTTCTTTTAAGCCCTCTGTTTTTAGGTTCTCTTTTGTTAAATTATTTTGAATAAAACGGAGCATCACATCGGCTCTTAAAGCAGATTTGTATTTTGGAGTTATATAACCTTCGTTGGTTACTTTTCTTGGCATACTCATAGTGCAGTGTCCTGTTTTGCACTCAATCATTCCATAGTAATAATCTCTACTGCCAACTGTAAACTGGTGCAACATGTAGGGTTTTGGACGAAATAAAACGCCGGTAACACTATGTCCGAAATTATGGGCAAAAAAAGTTATTTGTATGGAGTTGGCAGAGCGATAAACAGACTCTACAGTTGCATCTATAAGCTGATAAGTGTGTATTTGAAGCTTGTTATGAAGTCGTAAATCTTCATAAGAGTGAGGGATAATAAGAGAGAGTTCACACCAAGAGTTGATACCTAATTTTTTAAATTTCTCTTCTTGGGCTTTTGTGAGGTTCATAGTAATTCCTTAGTATCTAATACTATCTCTTTTTATAAACCTTAAGTATAAATATTGCATTTTGCAATATTTACTTGGTTACAATTGCAAAACTCATATCTAAAATCTCTGTATGAGCTTTTATAAACTCGTTTAAATCTTTTAACTTTAACTTATCGATAAGCTCTAACTCTTTTTGAGAATGTCCGAACTCCTGACCCTTATAGTACTCCATAAAAGTACGATTAAGTCTTTGGCTCATAGTCTCTACTCTAAGCGGTTCGCTTCCAAGCAAAAACTTTTTAGTCTGCTTGAGCTCATCTTTTGTAACACCATTTTTTACGAACTCCGCTATTACATCTTTAACTGTTTTTTTTGCCTCTTCCATAGAGTCCAGCTTTGTTTGAAGGTAACCGGTCATAAATGAACTAGACTTGCTTATATCTGCCCTTGCATAAGCCGAATAGGCAAGACCTCTTTTCACTCTTATCTCTTCCATTAGTCTTGAGCCAAAACCGCCAGTTCCTAAAATATATGTAGCAACTCTGGATTTATAATAATCTGGAGAATCAACACCTACATTGTATGGTGAACCAAAGTATATATATGCTTGTTCTGTCTCTTTTTTCAACACGCTCTCTTTAGCTTTGCTAGAGGCTGTATAGTTTTTGAGTGCCGTAGCTCTACCCTTTGGCATATTCTCTATAACCTTGCCAATCTGCTGCTTTGTCGTCTCTAGTTCAATATCACCACCAACTACAACTATAAGTTTAGAGCTGATTAAATGTTTTTTTATAAACTCTTTAACATCAGAGAGCTCAATGCTTTTTACGCTCTCAATAGTTCCAGCATCTGGGGTTGAGAGCGGAGTTCCCTCAAATAGAAGCGTTTTGAGTTCATTTGAAGCTACATAATCATAGTCATTTGCTTTTGAACTGATTGAACCGATTGTTGTAGTTTTTACTTTATCAATTGCCTCTTGAGTTAGATTTGGGTCTTTTAATAAATCGCCGAAATATTTAAGAGCAGTTTCAAACTCACCTTTAAGACACCCTACCTCTACAACAAAAGTCTCTTTGCCAGCATGTGCTGAGATATGAATCGCTTTAGCTTCAAGAGCTTCAGCAAATCCACTTGAACCCAGCTCTTTTGTACCCTCACTCATAACTTTGGCACTGAACCTAGCTAAACCTGCTTTTGTTATATCTGTTATAGTTCCGCTGTTAGTAAAAACAAACTGCATAGTTACTAACGGTAATCTCTTGTCTTCTTCAAAAATAACAGGTATGTTTTTACCGTTAACTTCAATCTCTTCTATTGTTGCTGCCATTATTATTTGTCCTATTATTAGTAAAGTAAATATTATTTTTTTCATTATGCAAATATCTCTAAAGTCTCATAAGCGGTATTTCTCACCGCAGGTATCTCACCGATGTCTCTTATGAGAGAGACCATCTCCTCTTTCGCCATTGAGTAAGCAGCACCTGCACTGCTTACAACATTCTCTTCCATCATAGTTGAGCCCAAATCGTTTGCCCCGAACATCAAAGCCATTTGACCAATGTAAGGTCCCTGTGTAACCCACGAACTTTGAATATTTGGCACATTGTCAAGATAAAGCCTTGCAACTGCCAGAAGTCTTAGGTAGCGGTTTGATGATGGCTTATCCATATCTGGGATTTGGCGTAAAAGTTCAGTATTATCAGATTGAAAACTCCACATTATAAATGCTCTAAAACCGCCTGTCTCATCCTGAAGTTCTCTTATCATGTCAAAGTGCTCTACTATGTCCTCATCGCTTTCTACTGTGCCGTACATCATAGTTGCTGTAGACTTAATATCTAGCTTGTGCGCTTTTCTGTGAATATCGACCCATACATCTGAGTCTATCTTTTTTGGTGCGATAATATCACGAACCTTGTCAGAAAGTATCTCAGCTCCAGCTCCCGGGATAGAGGCTAACCCTTTTGCTTTTAAACGCTCCAACACTTCTTCTACAGATATGCGAGAAATTTTAGCAATAAAATCAATCTCAATAGAAGAGAACCCGTGAATAGTTATTGCTGGATATTTAGTATGAATATGCTCAACCAAATCCTCATACCACTCTATTTTTAATTTAGGATGAACTCCTCCCTGAAAAAGGATTTGAGTTCCACCAATCTCTAAAAGTTCTTCAATCTTTGCATCTATCTCATCAAAAGTTAGCACATAAGCATCTTCATCTTTTTCATGCCTGTAAAAAGCACAAAACTTACAATCAACCCAACAGATATTAGTGTAGTTAATATTTCTATCTACCACAAATGTTGTTATACCTTTTGGATGAAGCTCTTTTTTTCGAGCTGTTGCCATTTTTCCCAGTTCTTTTAAGTCTGCATTCTTGATTAAATACAGAGCATCCTCTTTGGTTAATCTTTTCATCTATATTACTTCCATCCTTCGTTTCGTGGATTATTTGGTTTTTTCTTAAAAAATGTTATGTAAATTCCAAACAGAACTATTAAAATAAAAATCAGCACTGCTATTACCTGAACGAAAGCTCCAATATTTAGAATCTTGTTCAGCATGCTATTGTGCTCTGCTTTGTCAATCTTATACTCTGCCATTTTTGCAATGTGTCGCATAGCTGAGATAACTAAATTTCCTTTTGGAATATCTATATGGCAAGAGAGACAAACCCCTCTTCTGTCTAGTTTATCTCTTTGCTCTTCACTTAAAGGTTGTGAGAGTTTAAAGTGATGCCCTACCGTCATAAGCTGAGTGCCGTTTTCATCTATAAACTGAGAATAATCATGTTTAAGGTTTGGAATTGCTGGTATTTGCTCATCAGTTTTTTTAGGAACTATTTTTCCATCAGGGGTCATCAAGTCTATTATGGTAGTTTTACTTGGATCGCCACTTAGTTTTCCACCGCCAATACCAAGTCCAAGTGCTTTATCGCTTGAGTGGCAAGATTCACATGTACGTGCTTCTTTTTGTATAGTATGAGGCTGAACAGGTGACATATCAATAGCGTTTTGTCCATCATCTTCAGCACCTTCAACATTTGGTATCTTAAATATATGATTTTGCAACAGTGCTTTTCCATCTTTGCCGATAACTGTAATAGTTGTTTGACATCCCGGTATAACAGGGCTTACACGACCTTCTCCATTCTGGGCTAAAGCCGGATCTTCCCAGCGAAGATAGCTTCTTGTTTCAGTAACTGCTCCATCAACCAAATACTTTTTCAAATCTCTCATTCCGCCGGTAGTTCCGTGAATATCTTGGTCATGTGAAGCTTTTAAATAATCTGGGTTCTTTTTTCCTCCAGAGTAGTCAACTTTTACATGACAACCGTAACATTGAGGCGCCCAAGTTGCATGACAAGAGTAGCACTCCATTTTAGAAGTATGTGCAGAGATTGTGTCCATGGCAAGCAAACCAGAAGCTGAGAGTTCCTCTGTCTCTTTTAAAAATTTAAGCGGTTTTAGCTCTATATCTTTTCCGCTTGCCAGGTGCATAATAATTTTATTGCCTTTTTTAACAGCCTTTGGAAGTGGATTGCCACGTGCAGTTAAGATATAGCCATCCTCTTTGTCAGGTACATAACCCTGCTTGAGATACTCTGCTAAATCCGACGCCACACCTCTTGGCTTTCCCTTTGCCTCGGTTGTATTAAACTCATCAGAGTAGCCAATAGGGAGTTCCCATGGATAAGACTTTGTAGTACCGTGACAATCCTGGCACTCAACCTCAACAGCAGCTAAGTTTGCTCCACCTAAAAAGCCATCTCCATGAAGGTCATTTGATGTGTGACAATCTTGGCACAACATCCCTTTTTTATAGTGAATATCCTCTTTCATATGAAGATATCTTTTTGTATGAAGCTTTGGCTGTCCGTTTCCATCAACGTCAAACGTAGACTGATATTCCGTTTCCATCAACCCTTGGTAAGAGACTCCGATGCGCTTTCCGCGGTTGTGACATGTAGAGCATGTCTCAACAGGAACACCTGAATAGTTTATATCGTTTACTTGAACTTTTACTTTTCTGGAACTTTGGATTTGGTGAGTTAAAAGATGCCCGCTTTTTTTAGAGATTTTTTTATCATTTCCCTCATAAAAGCCTTCATTAGAATAAGGGATATGGCAAGATGAACACCCTATTCCGCGAAAGTCACCTCTTGCACTTCTCCCTTTTGAGCCGGTATGGCATCTTAAACATTCTTGTCTTAGGTAAGTGTAAACTGCTAGTGATGGGTCTTTATGAATCTCTTCTACTGTTGGTGCCTCTGGAAGTGTATGCATCTCTTTTGGAAAAGCTTGAGGCTCCATTGTTGCAAGTTTAGCCATATATTTTTTATATACTTGGGTTCCAAGTCTTTTATCAGGAGTGTCTGGATTTTTACTGTTGTAAGTTCCCAGAGTATGTTCGTAACCCTCTTTAGCGCCAAAACTCCATAAAGCACCTTGGATTTTTCCCTGTTCTGTCATCATAAGAGAGTTCATCTGAGCGCTAACTTGAGCTTGGTGGCAAACTCCACATGTGTTCTCGTTTATCCAGGTACTTCCAGGAGCAGGATAAAACTCTTTTGGACCTTTGTTTGTTTTAAAATACTTTACAGTGCCTTTATGGGCATATTTCTTACTTTTTGATTTTGGATTACCACCATGACAAACTATGCAGTCATTCCCTACATGTCCGGCTTTGTCCGCTACTTTAAAAATAGCTTTCATCATGCCAGACTCTTTGTCTCTGATATCTTCTATCCCCTCATGACATACTACACACTCATTCGCACCAAAAAGAAATGATGTAAAGAGTATTAATGAGAGAATAAATTTATTCATTATCTATTCTGGTTTGTCTTTTGAAATAGCGTCTAAAACACCGTTTATAAATTTAGGTGATTGTTCCGTACCAAATGCTTTGGTTATCTCAACCGCTTCATTTATAACAACAGCAGAATCAAGTTCACCAAAAAGTATTTCATAACATGCAAGTCTAAGAGTTGCTCTCTCTATGCTTCCTAGTCTCTCAAAATCCCAATCTTTTAAATGTTCTATAATTGCTTTATCACAAGCCTCAAGGTTTTGCATAACTCCGTCAAATAGCGCTAGTGCAAAATCTTTTTGCTTGTTTCGAATCTTTTTCTCTTCTAAAATCTCATCTGTGTGTTGAGCAATATTTCCGTTTCCCAAATCATAAGCGTATAGCAGACTTACAACTGCCATTCTTGCGTGGTGTCTAGTTGCCATTAGATATTCTCATAAAGATCAAGCATCTCAATAACTGTAGTCATCGCTTCAAAACCTTTATTTCCAGCTTTTGTTCCAGCTCTTTCGATTGCTTGCTCAATTGTGTCAGTAGTTAAAAGGCCAAATGAAACCGGCTTTTGGTACTTAAGACTCATAGTAGCGATTCCCTTTGTTGCTTCAGCAGAGACATAATCAAAGTGAGGAGTAGCTCCACGAATAACTGCACCTAAAGCACATACTGCGTCATATTTACCGCTTGCTAAGATTTGGTCAACCACCATAGGAAGCTCAAATGCTCCAGGGATTAGAACATGAGTCACATCTTCTTCAACTCCACCATGACGAAGAAATGCATCTTTTGCACCCTCAACTAAACGATCAACAATAAAGTGATTCCATCTTGTACTAATTATCGCTATTTTTTTACCATTTGTTACTTTTAATCTGCCTTCAACTACGTTCATTCTATCTCCTTAAATAATTAATTTGTCCGTAAAAAGAACTTGTCCCTTTTACTTCGCTTGGACCGCTGTGGTCACTAAAGAGAGAATTATATCTCTCTAATTCTCTTAATTTTTTCTACTAGTTTTTCTAACTCGTCAAGTTTTAGCATATTTGGTCCATCGCTAAGTGCTACGCTTGGGTCAAAATGTGTCTCAAAAAAGAAACCATCAACACCAACTGCCGCAGCTGCACAAGCAAGGTATGGAACCATGGAACTGTCTCCGCCTGTTTTTCCACCAAGTGCTCCCGGCATCTGAACAGAGTGAGTTGCATCAAACAAAACCGGTGCAAACTTTCTCATAACAACTAATGAACGCATATCCACAACCATATTTCCATAACCAAAAGATGAACCTCTCTCAGTTAAAAAGATATTGTGCTTTTTAGCATTTTCATAACTGACTTCATCACATCCACGTGTCTTTAGTACTTTAAGAACAGAGTACTGCATATCGGGTGGATTGATAAACTGCCCTTTTTTAATATTTACAATCTTATCTGTATTTGCACATGCAACAAGCAAATCGGTTTGGCGACATAAAAATGCCGGTATCTGAAGCATATCAACAACTTCAGCCACTGACTTTACCTGAACTGACTCATGTACATCTGTAACTATTTTATAACCAAAATCATCTTTGACTTTTTGAAGTATTCTAAGTCCCTCTTCTATTCCTGGGCCACGAAAACTATCCAATGATGTTCTATTTGCTTTGTCGAAACTAGCTTTAAAATAAAAATCTATAGATTTATCTTCATGATATTTTTCTAAAGATTTGGCAATTTTAAAAATATTTTCTTCACTCTCGATAACACAAGGTCCCGTAAGTAATGTCATAATACACCTTTTAAAAATAAAGTAGAGATTATATCATAATGGTTTTAATCTAAAATTACTTTTCTCTAGCCACCATAATCCCAGCAAAAACAATCAAAATAATTCCACATGTAGTTATTAAATTTGGAAGTGCGTCGCCGAGCAAAAGACCAACCAAAATGGCAAATACAATGTTTGTATAACTAACAGCTCCAACTATTCCAGCCTTTGTTTCCCCATAAGCTTTAGTCATAAAATATTGAGAGAATGTTCCTAAAACACCAAGTCCAATCACATAGAGCCAAACAACACCTTTTGGCATAACAAACTCACCTAACATAAAATCTAACTCTGACATGTAGAAATATTTTGATAAAACAAATAAAATAACTGGACCTATAGTTCCAATCAAAGTAAAGGAAAGAACTATCGCTCTTGTGTCGTAATATTTTCTAAGTTCTCTAACTGAGGTGTAAGCGAGTGCCGCTCCAATACCGCTGAATATTCCTAAAATATCATACTTAGTAAATCCAACTGCACTTGGCTGTGTTATAAGTAAGATTCCTAGAAAACCGACAAAAACAGCTAACCAAGCTTTTGGTGAGAGCTTCTCACTTAAAAAAAGCCATGCAAAAAGTGCTGTAAATATTGGGGCGGTTTTTGAAAAAGTAACAGCATCACCAAGCGGAATATGTGCAATATTATAAAAGTATGCCAATAGTGCCAAAAAACCCATGGCTCCGCGGAAGAAAAGCAATAAAAGCTTTCCCCCCTGATGAATCATAGGCTTTTTGTACACTGCGTAAAATATTAAGAGTACCCCAAAAACATTCCTGAAAAAGACAACTTCCAGAGAACTCATATGTTCACTTGCCAGTTTGGCAAACGCACCCATTATCGCAAACATAAATGATGCTAAAAGCATATATTTTACGCCACTGTTTAATTGTTTTATTCGTTTCATAAGTGCCATTATACCCATCTATTTTTAATTAAAAAATCGCTATAATCATCGAAATAACAAAAGGGAATATTTTGTCATTACGGTTAATATTTGGATTTGTTTTTTTGTTTTTTGTTTTTAACTTGAGTGCTGATACCAACAGTAGCAGTAATTTTTTTGAAACTTATATTGATGCAAGTCAAAAAACAATTTCCGATAAAGTCGTCAAATGGTCTGATGGCATAGATAAAACAGTCGGTAGCTGGATAAGTACTTCTGACGGGGACACAACTTGTGACGGCGAAGATATGCAAAACTCAATTGATGAATTTTTCCAAAGTGAAAAATTCATTAATGAGACAGAAAAGAGCTACCTTCGGATCAGTTTAGGCTCACTCTTTCAATCAAAAGCTTCAACGACCTTCAGCTATAAGATAAGTGCCCAATTGCCGCTAAGCAGAACAAGAAAGAACTATAAACTTTTCATAGATGATATCGAGCAAAATTATTTTGATGATACAGCTTCTAGCACTTCCAAGGATGAGACTGCACCCAATATTGGCGTTAATTACTTTGCTAAAGAGTTCCATGGGATAGAGTCAAAATACTCCATAGGTTTTAGAGGTTTGTCTGCTTTTGTTCGTGCCAGATACAGTAGAAATTTCAAGGTAGGCAAATGGACAATTGAACCTACACAGCAGTTTAAATACTCAACAAAGTATTTTGCTGAAGAGGAAACAAACATATATTTTGACAGAAAACTAGATAACCTTTCACTCTTTAGAGTCTCTCTTCATCGTAAAACAATGGCTCACTATGATGGGATGGATTACAGTTTTGCACTCTCTTACTACTTAACCCCAAAAATATATAAGGGGGTGAGTATTTCACAAATTTTTGGAGGAAATACAAAATTTAAATATGTAATAAACAGCACAATACCGGCTACTCTTTCTGAGCCTTTTGGAGGCATAAGCAATTATGTGACATCTATTGGTTTTCGCAGAAGTATTTGGAGAGAATGGATTACATATGAGGTGCAGCCTGCTATTAGTTTTCATAGAGAATATGACTACGAAGTAAACTATATGCTACAATTAAAATTAAATTTTTATTTTGGTTCTATATAAAACTATCAAAATACTTTAATATTATGTTAACCGATTCACAGATAGAATATTAATAAACATAAAGGGAGTTTGCAATGAAGATTCTAGCGACAATATTTTTGTTAACAGGCTTTTTATATGCTCAGGATTTTTCAACTCGGTATGATGTAGATGTGAGCATGTTCGGCAAGGTTGGATATGCTGATGTTGAACTAAAAGAAGATGGCAAAAAGTATGAAATAAAACTTGTTGCAAACACCGTTGATGTAGCTGCTTTTCTTTTGAATAACAGGGTTGAAACCTTTGTAAGCAAAGGTGTTATAGTCGATGGCAAATATATACCTGAAACTTTTGTAAAAACAAAAACAAAAACACGAAGCAATAAAATTCAAACCTACTATTTTAATCACAAAGAGAAAGAGATTATATTCGTAGAAGAGAAAACAAATCTAGTAAGTCAAACCGACTTTAATCCTTCGACCTTTGAATTTACAACAAGGGATGTACAAGAGAGTTCAAAAGAGGAAAATATACTTGATGATTATATAGCTGATGATGTTTTAAGCTCCTACCTCAATACTAAATCAAGTTGCATAGATGGACACAGGAGCTATAATTTATTTGCGATTGGCGCTCATAGTGACGAAAACAGAGTCACTTTATCGTGCCTTGAAAATACAAAAAAAGAATCTGCTTCATTACTGTTTTCTGATGGAATTGCAAATATATATAATCTACATGTAGAGCCAATTGATCCAGATGAGACTACCGTGGATGTGCTCATAGCCTATGACTATGACGGGCTTTTAAAAGAGGCTGTATTGGGTGAAATATTCTGGATTGGAAAGATTACAGCAAAACGGGTCTACCATAAAATCAGCAGAAAATAAATCTATACATTAATTTATATTTTCTATAATTAAGCTTCTGAATAATTATCGGATTAGCCCCTGAATCAAGTTCAGGGTGACGGACATCCAGTTTATAATTTAATCAGAAAATCAAATGATACAAATAATAAAGGTGCATTATGGGCAATTTAATACTATTGGCAATTTTAGGCGGATTTTTTTACTGGATATTTAAAAGTTATTCTCAATATACGTCATACTCGCAGGAGGCTTTTAAAAATTTTTCTGTAAATAGAGACTCTATACAAAAAAGTGATTTAGGTCTTTTTGTGGCACTTGTAGCAAAGGTTGCCAAAGCTGATGGAAAAGTAGATGCCTTGGAAGCAGAGCTTATTGGAATAATGTTTGACGACATCTCAGCAGTTTTTCCAGAACCTAAAAAAACAAAAGATATTTTAAAACAAATTTTTAATGAAGAGAAAGAGCGGTTTGACAACCTAGAAGATATAGCTTTTAGTTTAGGTCAGGCTATTAAAAGAGACAAAAGTAAACAGCAACATTTTATGGGGTTTTTAATCCAGCTTGCATTTATAGATGGCAGTGTCAGTAAGAGTGAAGATGAAGTTTTAATTACTATTGCTGAGGCTTTTGAGTTTGATCCCAATGCTTACCATGCTATATTTGAACAGTTTGAAAAAATGATGAAAAACGTTCATCCAAAAGCAAATATAGCTGATGCTTACAAACTTTTAGGTGTAAGTGAAAATGATGATATGAGTGTAATTAAAAAAGCCTACAGAAGCCTAGTGCGCAAGTACCATCCTGACATTATCAAGTCTCAAAATAAAGATGAGGCTTATATGCAAGAGGCAACTGCTAAAACGCAAGAGATAAACCAAGCTTACGAGATGATAAAAGAGCATAAAAAATAATGTCTAAACATAAAAAAGTTTTTTTCGCCACCCTTCTTGTCTGTTCTTTAGAAGCTGATGATACGGGCTCTTTGCTGTTTAACGGAAACTGTATAACCTGCCATAAAGAGACACAAACAATATCTGCACCCTCTGTAGTAAAATTTAAAGAGGTTTATAAAAATGCTTTTCCTGAGAAAGAGGAGTTTATTAACTATATGTCTACTTGGGTGTTTAACCCAAAAGCTGAGAGTTCTCTTATGCAAGACTCAATACAAAAACATGGACTTATGCCACATCTTAGCTATGACATAGATACCTTAAAAGAAATTTCCGCTTACATATATGAAACAGATTTCACAACAAGAGGTGGAAAATACTGGAGTAAATAATTAGCAATTAGGCGATTTTATCAATAAACTTATCTCTAACTTCTAGAAACTCATCCAAATTGTTAAAAAATATATCTACTAAATTTGGATCAAAATGTTTGCCGCTCTGCTCTTTAAACATCTTAAAAATACTCTCATCATCCCACGCTTTTTTATAGACTCTATCACTCCCGAGTGCATCAAATACATCTGCGAGAGCTGTTATCCGCCCATAAATAGTAATCTCTTCACCTTTTAAGCCGTTTGGATACCCTGTGCCGTCATATTTTTCATGATGTTCGTGGGCTACTGTTGCAGCAATTTTAAGAAGTTGTTTGTCTGAATGTTTTAACATCTCATATCCAAGCTTTGCATGAGAATCCATTATTTTTCTCTCATGCTCATCAAATCTTCCTGGCTTATTTAAAATTGCATCAGCAATTCCAACTTTTCCTATGTCATGCATAGGACTTGCTTGCTTTAAAAGCTCGGCTTCATATTCATGCATTCCAGAGTGAAGGGCGAGTAGTTTTGAGTACTCTGCAACTCTTTTTACATGGTTGCCCGTCTCTTTGCTTCTGCTCTCGCCAATTGTACCCATAGTAAAAATAATCTCTTTTTGCGTCTCTTTTACATCTTTATTGAGAGATACTATCTCTATGATTTTTTCATTAACCTGATCTTCTAGATAGTTGTTTATACTCTCAAGTTCACTTTTTAACTCTTCAACCTCTTTTTGTGCTGTTATATTATGGCGAACTGCACTGTACCCTACATGTAACCCAGCGTCATTATAGTCTGCTTCAATATTGGCAGCCACCCAATAGTACCCGCCGTCTTTTTTTTTGTTTTTTACTTCCCCAGACCACTTTTGCAAAGTATGAAGAGTATCCCACATCGCTTTAAAAGCTTCTTTTGGCATATCTGGGTGTCTAACAATACTATGCGGTTTTCCTATAAGTTCGTAATCTTTGTAGCCGCTGACTTCGCAGAATGCTTCACTTACATGAGTAATAATGCCTGTTAAATCAGTTTTAGAAAATATTACATTTTTATCATACAGCTTTACATAGTTTATTAAATCTTTTGCTTTTTTTTCAATCTCTTTTTTCAAATGGTAGTTATGTTTGATATTAAAGTAAAGTACAAATAATAAAATAAATGTAATTACAGTAGTCATTAAAAATAAATTTGTCATATCCGGTGAACCCATGAATTACCCCAAGAAATAAATTTTATATATTTAACAAAGATTATAACCAAAAAAAACAAGAAAACTTACAAGAAAATTAAAGTTTATCTAGCCTATTCTGAGAAATCTCTCTCCCAAAAAAAATCTATCCAGTCATCTGCTTCATTTATCCAAAAGTCTGGCTCATAAATAGATGTTTTTTTATAAAAAAGAGTTGCGGACTGAAACTCAACATCTTTAAAACAACCTCTCAAATGTTTCATAATTTCATTTAAGGTATCACCACTATCTGCTATATCATCAACAACAAGCACTTTTTTTATATCTGTGAACTCAGCACTTCCAAATATAGTCAGTTCTTCTCTTTTACAAGTATCATCATAAAGTTCGGTTCTTATACTTTGAACATCCCTTATATTAAGCCCCTCAGCCATTGCATGTGAAAGAGTAAGCCCACCTCTTGCTACTGCGACTATCGCATCAAACTCAAAGTTTTTAACCTGCGAAATCAATCTGTTTGTATCATTTTTAAAATTTTCATAAGAGTAATATTTCATAATCGTATTATACTAGTTTAAAATTATTTTGATAGAATTCTTTCAAAACAAGGACAATAAATGTATAAAAATATTCTACTGGCACTTTTAATAGCACTCATTGCCGGTTGTTCTTCTCAGCCTCAACCCAAGCCTGAAACTATTCCAGCGTGGTATACAAATATACCAAAAGACAATTTACTTCTTTATGCTGTTGGAACATCAGACACAATTGAAAAAGCAAAAAATATTGCAATCTCTTCTATGAGAAACTCCATAAGTAACGAGCTAGATGAATCTTTTAAAAGTTCTTCACATCTGCTTCAACCTTTAGATAGTAAAACACTAAAAAAGATTTCAGAACAAAATTTAGATATTTCAAAAAAGTTGTATCTAAATCATACAAAACTAGTAAAATCAAAAAAATACAAAGGTGAAGTTTTCGTCATAATAAGCATATATAAAGAAGAGATATATCAATCACTGAAAATAATTTCTGATGCTAAGATGGCACGCGTTAAACAAGAAAAAAGTTTAGTAGCTGCAAAATCCGACATAGAAAAATTTGTTGCTCTTGACCCGCTTATGTCAGAATACCCTACACTTGCATCACTGACCGGATATAAAGAGTTGCTGAAATATACGTATAATGCAGATGATGAATTTAGATTTTTAAAAATTTTGAAAGATGAATATGATGAAATAAAATCAAATCTCAACATATATATTTTAGCAGATGGTAATTCAAGATTTTTCTCGTCATTTGTAAAAAATGCCTTAGATGAGAAGGATATCAATATTGCAAATAACACAGAGAATAAAAACTCTTTTAAACTTCTCGTAACATCAAAAACTGATGAATCTCAGGAGTACAGTTTTCATAAATCTAAATCTCTTGTAAAATTTACTCTACTGGATAAAGATAAAAATGAAGTGGCATTTAGACAACATACATTTATTGGTAAATCCAGAAAAAACCAAACAGAAGCAAAAGAACAAGCAGCAGTTAATCTAAGGAATAAAATAAATCAACTTGGTATTTTTGACTTTATTGGAATTAAAAAGCATTAATAGAGCTTTGTTAGTAAATATCATTTAAGATTAAAACTGATACAATCATTTCAAATAAAAGGAGAGATATAAATGACTAAAATTATTTCATCAATCGCGCTGGCAGGTCTGTTGGTAGCTACTATCACCGGATGTGGGAAAAAAGACGTTAAACCTGCGGATATCGAGTTCAACAATATCTGTAAGCAAGAGAATGTACAAGCTCCTGATTGGACATGTAGACCTTCAGCAGATGGTGCATATGCTGGGGTTGGAGTTGCTCAAAAAAGTGCTGCCGGTATGGGTCACATGAGACGAGTTGCTGTAGCAAACGGTCGCTCAGATTTAGCTCAGCAAATCAGTACACTTGTAAAAGATAAAATTTCTTTATATACAGGTACAACTGGTGTTGCCGGAAGTGAAACTGTAGATCAAACTACAGAGGCTGTTACAAAACAAGTTGCAAAAGTTGACCTAGTTGGTTCAAAATCCATTGACACTTGGAATGCTCCGTCTGGTGCACTTTATATGCTAGTGACTGTATCAAAACAATCTGCTAATGAACAAATTAAAAATAATCTTGCAACAAGTTTTAAAAATGACCAAGCCCTATGGCAACAGTTTAAAGCTAAGAATGCTTTAGAAGGTTTAGAAAAAGAATTTTCTGACAATTAGTGACTTAAACTCCTTCTCTGAAGGAGTTTACTAAGACAACATTTCAACTCCTCAACTTTAACTATTTAATTTAGATATAATTCCAAATAAACTACAAATATTTCTTCACTAAAGCAAGGCAAAAAACATGAAAAAAATTGCAATTATTGGTCGTCCTAATGTTGGTAAAAGTTCACTTTTCAACAGACTAGTTAAAAAAAGAGACGCTATTACATCTGAGCAGGCGGGTACAACCAGAGATGTTAAAAGACGACCTGTAACTATCATAAACAAACAGGCACTACTGTTGGATACCGGTGGTTTAGATAAGGGTTGTGAGTTATTTGACAAGATTAAAGAGATGTCACTTAAAGCAGCTTATCAAGCCGATATCATTCTTTATATGGTTGATGGAAAAGGTTTACCAGAAGATGAAGATAAAAAACTTTTTTATGAACTTCAAACTATGGGTAAAGATGTAGCTCTAATTGTAAATAAAATAGACAACGATAAAATGAAAGAGAAACTTTGGGATTTCTATGAGTTTGGAACAGATGCGATATTTGGCATATCTGTAGCTCATAACAGAAATACTGTCAACCTTCTTGAGTGGATTGGAAGTAAAATTCCAGATTCTGACATCATAAAAGATGAAGAAGATTCAGATGAAGATGATGTAAATGTAATAGAAGAAGACTTAAGTGATGAAGATTTCTTTGCTAATATAGAAAATCAAGATGAAGAAGATGATGGATTTACATATTGGGATGAAGATGAGATGGACGGTATCGTTGATGATGACTCTATCTTTGCTCAAAACGACAAGATAAAAGAGTTTAATGAAGATGATGTAAATCACATTAAAATCTCTATTATTGGTCGAACAAACGTTGGTAAAAGTTCACTTTTGAATGCACTTCTTGGTGAAGAGCGCTCAGTTGTAAGTAGCGTAGCAGGTACAACAATAGATCCTATTGATGAGAGTATTGACTATAAAGGAAAACAGCTTACATTTGTAGATACAGCTGGTCTTAGACGTCGCGGTAAAATAGTCGGTATAGAAAAATTTGCTCTTATGAGAACAACAGAGATGTTGGAAAATTCCAATATGGCACTTGTGGTATTAGATGCAAGTGAACCATTTTTAGACCTTGATGAAAAAATTGCGGGTCTTGTAGACAGCAACAGACTTGCTTGTATAATCGTTCTAAATAAGTGGGATATATCAAAAAGAGATGAGCATGATAAAATAATTCAAAGCGTAAGAGATAGATTTAAATTTTTGGCTTATGCACCAATTATTACACTGTCCGCAAAATCACATCAAAGAGTTGATAAACTTAATGATATGATTTTAGAGATAAACGAAAACTACTCACAGCGTATTACAACTTCACAACTAAATGATGCTATGGAAAAAGCGATGAGAAAACATCATCTTCCAAGTATGCATGGTCAAGTTATTAGAATCTACTATGCAACTCAGTATGAGACTAGACCACCAAAAATTGCAATTGTAATGAATAAACCAAAAGGTCTCCACTTTACATATAGAAGATACTTAACAAATAAACTAAGAGAGTCTTTCAACTTTACGGGAACGCCAGTCTTGTTTAAAGCGAAAAAAAGAGGCGAAAAGTAAGAATTGAAGCCAAAACCCAAAGGGTTTAACTTCAGTGACCACAGCGGTCCGAGCGAAGTAAAAGGGACGAGTCCCTTTTGCGGACTAATGCTAGAAGGGTTTAAAAATCACCATACCAACAATTACTAAAATAAGAAGTGTTGGTACTTCATTATATATTCTAAAATATTTTCCACTTTTAAAACATTTATCTTCTAAGAACTGTTTTCTAAAATAATCCATAGAAAAAAAGTATGCTATCAAAAATGCCACAAAAAGAATTTTAGCATGCAACCAAGCATTGCCACTAAGACCTATCTCATAACTCATATAAGCACCAGTTAGAAGTGTTGCCCACATAGCTGGAACACCAATATATTTATATATTTTCATCTCCATTACTTTTACAACTTCAACAAAACCCTTATTATCAATATTTTCTGCGTGATAAACAAAGAGTCTTGGCATGTAAAACAACACGGCAAACCATGAAGTAAATGACAATATATGAAACCAAATTATCCAGCTATACATTAGTTATCTAATATCTCTAAGTCTTTCATTCCGGTACTTTTATGTGAAACTATTTTTTCATGTAAACGGCGAAGTGCTGTTGTAGCTCTGTCTATTGCTAAGTCAATCGCAGCATCCAAGTTATCATCTACTTGAGAAATAACAACTGGTTTAGCATGAGCAACATGAATATCAAATTCTATTGAAACACCTTTTTTTTCAGCCTGTACATGAACATTTACAGATGTAATTTCTAGAGAATATTTTTTGAAACTCTCAATCGCTGATTCAATGTGAGCTCTTGTGCTCGACTGTAGTGTAATGTCTTTTGCGTGTACTTGTACGTTCATAATAAATCCTTTTATAAAGTAGCGTAACTACTTCTATATAACCTATATCATAGCGAAATAAAGCTAAAAAATGTATAATGTCATAAAAAATTATCAATTATTTTGGAGTGTGCATATGAGAGTTTTAACTGGTATTCAGCCATCTGGCGACTTACACATAGGGAACTATTTTGGTTCTATCAAGCAGATGGTGGATGCTCAAAGAACAAGCCAAACATTTGCTTTTATAGCCAACTATCATGCGCAAACAAGTGTAACGGATGGAAAAAGACTAAGCGAACTCACAATGCAGTGCGCAACTGACTTTTTAGCACTTGGCATAGATCCGGACAAATCTACTTTTTGGGTTCAATCAGATGTTAAAGAAGTTTTAGAACTATATTGGGTATTGTCATCTTTTACACCCATGGGATTACTAGAACGAGCTCATAGCTACAAAGACAAAACAGCACGTGGCCAAGCGACGAACCACTCTCTTTTTTCATATCCTGTTTTAATGGCAGCAGATATTTTACTGTTTAACTCTGAAGTGGTTCCTGTTGGCAAAGATCAAATTCAACATGTAGAGATAGCAAGAGATATTGCAACCAAGTTTAACAATCAATATGGTGAAATTTTAGTTATCCCTGAATTTCGTGTACAAGAAGATGTCCAGACAGTTCCAGGGATTGATGGACAAAAGATGTCAAAGAGTTATGGAAATATTGTTAATATATTCGGTGAAGAAAAAAAGCAACTAAAAACAATCAAAAAAATTGTTACTGAAAATGTAGCGATGCAAGAGCCAAAAGAGTATGCAAACTGTAATGTTTACAATATGGCAAAGCTATTTTTAGAGGGTGATAACCTTTTAGAGCTTCAAGAGAGATACAAAAAAGGTGGTGAAGGGCATGGTCACTTTAAGATTTATCTTGGAGAAGTTATGTGGGAATATTTTAGAGAGTTTAGAGAAAAACGTGAGTACTTTGAAAATAATCAAGATGAAGTAAGAAATATTTTAAATATTGGTGCAAACAAGGCAAGAGAGATAGCTCAGCCAACAATTGAGAAAATCAGATCTGCCACTGGGATAAGATACTAAAAATATCTTATCCTTTAGTTTTTACTTTAGCCTTATTTCTTTCGTGGTAATTAAGCTTTCTTTAGCCCAAATCTTATCTTTAAGCTTTAGTATAGAACGGACTTCATCATTAACTAATCGATAATAAAGCTCAACTTTAATACTTTTTGCACCTTTGACATTAGGAAGTTTAAATACTTTTTTACCATTAGCAGGAATACTCATATCTTCTGAAGCTTTTTCTGCCGCATGAGGGATTGTCGGCTTGCCACCTCTTCTTGTGTAATGAGTAGTCAAAGAGATTCTTTTATTTTTCATCTCTTTTGCACCATCTTTATATGTCACATCTATTATTAATTCTCTTGCTCCGAAGCCACTTGGAATATTATGAGGCTGTGGATTTGATATCTCAATAATTACATTGTTTTTTTTCTGAACTAAGTTGACATCTAGAGCATCTTTCCACATACTAAATACATGTGCACCCTCAAAGCCATGCTTTCTTACATCTCGTTTTCTTACTTTTCCGTCATCTATTGGAAGTGTTGATGCTGCACCTTCTACTCTTGGCCCCATATGGCAATCAACACAAGATTTTTTGCCTTTTTTATATTCTGAGAGCATATTTGTAAATACTAAACCTTTTACTGATTTATCATTGGCATGGCAAACAAAACACAATTTATCTGAATCTTCATTCATAAAATCACGATATTGCGTTTTGTGATAAGGCGAATTAGCGTCTTTGTATGGTCCAGCCATTATTCCTGATTTCATCCATGTAACGCGATTCATCCCTCTTACTGATTCATCCCTGTCTGTATGTATCTTATCTATATTGTGACAAACCACACAGTTTATTCCCTCATTAATTGAGTCGGAATTTACAGCTTTATTTATAGCAGAACCTTTATCTAAATTTAAGGCTACCATTATTTCATAGCTTTCACTGGTGCCAGTAACAGAAATTCTTGGATTGTGACAAGTTGCACACTCAATCTTTACACTACTAAGACTTTTCCTTGTTTTTTTACTAATATAATCAATAGACGCTCTAAAGTATTCATCATTCTCATAGTGGCTTTTTGAATGTTGAGATTTTTCCCACTCTTCAACTATTGGCATATGACACGCCTGACATTTATCTGATGTTTGAAATTTTTCATCAATTTTAACTACTTTGGCAGCACCTAACGATACAATAAGAGTTATAATTACCAATAATATTCTCATACTTTAACCTTTTTGTTTATTTAACCAAACCATCAAGCCCTTTTGAGCATGAAGTCTATTTTCAGCCTCATTAAAAACTATGTCCGAGTGTTTATCAAAAACTTCCTCACTCACTTCTAGACCTCTGTAAGCCGGAAGACAGTGTAAAAATCTAGCACCACTATGTGCTAAATTCATCATCTCTTCATCGACCATAAAACCACTGAATACTTTTATTCGCTCTTCTTTTTCTTCTTCTTGTCCCATCGAGGTCCAAGTGTCTGTTGTTACAACAGTAGCACCTTTTACAGCAACTTTAGGGTCATTAGTAGTGGTTATAACTGCACCGCTCTCTTTAGCGATTTCAAGAGCTTGTGATAAAATTTCACTATCAACTTCGTACCCTTTTGGAGTAGCAATTCTAAGCTCAAACCCTAGCTTTGCACAAAGCATCATCCAAGAGTGTGTCATATTATTTCCATCACCGACATAAGCGGCAATTAAATTTTTTTCTGCATTGTATTCAATTAAAGTCATATAATCAGCTAAAAGCTGAACAGGATGGTAGGAGTCAGTAAGTCCGTTAATAACCGGCGCTTTTGAGTAGCGTGCGAACTCCTCTATCATTGAGTGATCAAAAGTTCTTATCATAACCATATCACACATGCTGGAAATCACCCTTGCAGTATCTTTTATCGGTTCACCGCGACCTAGGTGAATATCACGGTTTGAAAGGAACAGAGCATGTCCACCCAATTGAAACATTCCAGTTTCAAAACTTACTCTTGTTCTTGTTGAACTTTTTTCAAAAATCATACCCAAGGTCTGGTTTTCTAGCTCTTTTTTGTATATTTTTGACTTTAGGTTTTTTTTAATTTCAAGTCCGATATCAATAATTTCTAAAATCTCTTCTTTCGTAAAATCTTTTAGTGTTAAAAAATGTCTCAATATTCGCCCCAAATTTTTATTATATATGTCGCTATTCTATAGGTAGTTATCTTTGAAACTACTTATTAAGCAATATCTTTGCAACTTCTTTGGCGTGATAAGAGATTATTATGTCTGCACCGGCACGTTTAAAACTCATCATAGTCTCCATCACAACTCTATTATAATCAATTAAATCATGCTTACCTGCGAGTTTTAACATCGCATATTCTCCGCTTACATTATACACAGCCATTGGAAGTGACGTTGCATCTTTAATCTCACGTACTATGTCTAAGTATGCAAGAGCAGGCTTTACCATAAGTATATCTGCACCTTGAGCTTCATCTTCGATACTCTCAGCAATCGCTTCTCTTCTGTTTGCCGGGTCCATTTGGTATGATGCACGGTCGCCAAAACTTGGAGTTGATTCAGCCACGTCACGAAACGGTCCATAATATCCAGATGCAAATTTTGTCGAGTAGCTCATAATTGGTAAATTCTCAAATCCTGCACCATCAAGAGCTTCTCTTAGAGTGACAATAATTCCATCCATCATTCCCGACGGCGCTATCATGTCTGCTCCTGCTTTTGCATGAACAATTGCTTGCTGTCCTGATATTTCAAGTGTTGCATCATTGTTTACAGTTTCATTTTTTTCGTCAATAATTCCACAGTGCCCATGATCTGTATATTCACAAAAGCACAGATCAGTAACTACAAACATCTCTGGATGTGCTTCTTTTATAGCCCTTATTGCAGAAGCGATTATCCCGTGTTCACACAGTGAGTCTGAACCGATAGAGTCTTTTACATCAGGAATTCCAAAAAGAATAATAGAATAAAGTCCAAGCTTTTTCAACTCTTCACACTCTTTTAATATTTCATCTAAACTCATCTGAAAAACGCCTGGCATTGAAGCTACTTCAGTTTTAATTCCCTCACCTGAACGAACAAACAGTGGGTAGATAAAATCTGTTACGTTTACATTTGTCTCACGAACTAATGAGCGAAGATGCCCATTAAGACGAGTTCTACGAAATCTTTGAAACATAATTAAGTCCTTAAAAGTTTTTTTTGCTATAATTTTTAAAAATTTATTTTATCGTTTTAAAGTTAAAAGTAGGGTACATTAATTGAATATAGATATTTCTGAAGTTGCAAACTTACCATCTAGATTTGGAAACTTCAAAGTAAAAGCCTTTAAAGAGGGAAACAAAGAACATCTTGTAATTTATAAAGACAGTCTTGATGAAATACCGATAGTAAGAGTTCACTCAGAGTGTTTAACTGGGGATGCTATCGGAAGTCTAAAGTGTGATTGTAGAGATCAACTAGAGTATGCTCTAAAACTTGCTGAAGATACTAATGGTATGGTTATTTACTTAAGGCAAGAGGGTAGGAATATCGGTCTTTTAAATAAGATAAATGCTTATGCTTTGCAAGATAAAGGGTTAAACACCATAGAGGCTAATCACCAGCTTGGTTTTGGAGCCGATGAGAGAACATACGAAATGGTAACATATATACTCCATCACTTCAATATTCATAAAATTAAACTCCTTACAAACAACCCAGATAAAGTAAACTCTATAAATGACATAGAAATAGTTGAGCGTATTCCTATAATTATGCAATCAAACATACATAACAAAGATTATTTAAATGTTAAAAAAGATGACATGGGTCATCTACTATAAAGGATACTATTGGATTTAAAATCAGCACTTCAAGATGATAATATCAGCTTGCCAGAGAACTTTTTCTATAACGTACAAAAATTTAAAGAGCACCTTTTCAAGTGGAATAAAATTCATAATCTAACCGGTGCCAAAGATGAAAAAACAATAGATGAGTTTATATATGATGCTGTTTTTCCTATAAGTTTTTTGCCAAAAACTAAAAATCTTTTAGACATAGGAACAGGCGCCGGTTTTCCAGGTATGATTTTAGCCTTTGGACTTCCTGATACGCAAGTTACTTTGGTTGAACCACTCGCAAAACGTGCTAGTTTTTTGCAGTTTGTAAAGGCAGACTTAGGGTTGGACAACGTTAGAGTTGTAAAAAAACGGGTTGAAGACATGGAGAGTGAGATTTTCGAACTTGTAACTTCAAGAGCTGTTACAGATACAAATATGCTTTTAAAATTAAGTGAAAACTTTCGTGATAAAAACTCAAAACTTCTTTTTTACAAAGGTGAAAAAGTTTACGATGAAGTAGGAAGCGATTTAAAACACAAAGTTATAAAGACTAAGAATAGACACTATTTACTTATAGGAGAAGATTTATGAGTCCTCAATGGATTTTAGTTATTGTGTTAATTGCTGTAGTTTACTTTTTTTTCATCAAGAAAAAACCTGCTGTTACACAATCAAATAAAAACAATAAAAAAGACGAAGTACAAAGCAGTGACATGGTTGAGTGCTCTACATGTGGAGTCTATTGTGAGTTAGACGACACAATTCTCAGCAACAACAAATACTACTGCTCAAACGAGTGTTTGGAGAAGGCATAATGCTTTTCTTTGGACATAGATTTATAGATAGTGAAAATTTTTATCATATCCCAAATATAGATGCCATAAAAAACACTCCGCCATCTTCAACTATATACGTGGAGTTTAGTGAAGATAATCTTGACATTATAAAACATGCTATAAAAAACTCTGTAAATATCGCCGTAGAAGTTATAGATATCACCCAAGTTGTATATGCTTCAGCTTTGGGGGTTTCATTTATCATAGTTTCTAAAAAGTTGGCAAAAACTGCTCAAAATTTGGCGGAAAACTATCTCTTTGATGCAAAAATTTTAGTCTACATAGAGGATGAAGATGAGATTGAAGAACTTGCTATTTTAGGAGTTGACGGCATTATTTGCTCTAACGCAATTATAAAAATCAACTCTTGAATTTTTAAATAATTTTTCTAGTAATATCCGACTTTAAAGATGTAAGCACTTCATAACTTATAGTTTCTGCGAATGGTGCTACTTTTGAAGCATCATTGAAAATAAGAAGTTCTTCTTTATCACTTACAAATGAACTGTTATCCATAGAGATTCTGCCAATCAACTCCTCACCGTTTGGAGTTTTATACCCTTTATTCGCACATGTTCTTAAAAAACCGTCACCGTAACCAAAGTTATAATTAGTTACTTTGCAACTCTCTTTGGCTTCGTAGTCACCGCCATAACCTACCCTCTCCCCTTTTTTCAACTCTCTTGATGAGTTTATAGTTGCATGTAAAGACAAAACAGGTTTTAAATTTTCTACAAATAAAGAATTTGGAAGTTTCATACATCCATAAGCGGAAATTCCGACCCTTGCCATATCTTCATCAAAATCTGCATGTCGAAACAACGAAGCTGAATTTGATGAGTGAAATCTAAGCTCATCAAATCCAAACTCTTTAGCTAACTTTATTGAGTTGGCTTTTACTATTTTAAAATTCTCATTTTGCCAAAACCACTCACTTGTAAGCTCATCTGCACTTCTATGATGCGTAAACACAGCTTCTAAAATCAGTCCTGCTTCTTTGATTTTTATAAAAGCTTCTTGAAGTTCACTTATATCAATACCGTTGCGGTGCATTCCCGTATCTACTTTTAGCTCTACTTTTGTATTGGCAGGAAATCTAGAAATTGTGTTTATATCATTAATTGTATATCTTATTTTATCGCTTTTTATTTTTGGAATTTCTCCTAAAACCAGAATATACTCAAAAAAATCTTCTATAGATTTTGCCTCTTCACATGTACGGACAACTGCTTTTTTTACTCCGTACTCTTTTGCTAAGGCCGACATCTCTAAGAGTCCATGTCCGTATCCGTTATCTTTTAAAACTAATGCTATTTTATCTACGCTTTTGGTATGTTCTGCAATAATATCGAGATTATTAAAAAAGTTATTTTTATTTAAAGTTATATAAGCCATAAGGGAATTATACCAAAGAAATACTCTCGCAACTAAGCGTAGCTTCAGTGAGGGGAATTTTTTTCGGACTTGTTCGTAAAAAAGGAGAATAGAGTGAAAAGATTGATTGCAGAGTTTGAAGAACAAAGTTTTACACAAATTATATTTCCACATGCTAAAACCGATTGGGTTGAGTATTTGGATGAGGCAGAAGTTACATTTACAAATATTATTAATGAAATAATCAAGTATCAAAAATGCCTTGTTGTCTGTGCAGACATTGAAGATGTTAAGAGCAGATTTGAGCATAACGAAAACCTTTATTTTGTTGAGTTTGAGACTAATGACACTTGGGCGAGAGACTCCTCTGCTCTTTGCATAGAAGAGAATTCACATGTAAAACTCTTAGATTTTAATTTTACCGGCTGGGGCGGTAAATTTGACGCTTCAAAAGACAATGCAATGAGTCGGGCAATTCAAAAAAGATACAACAAAGAACTTCTACATGTAGCGTTGGATTTGGAGGGTGGAGCGGTTGAGAGCAATGGAGTTGACACTATACTTACAACATCGGAGTGCATGTTAAACAAAAACAGAAACTCCTCTTTGAACCCTTCACAAATCACTGATATATTGCAAAATGAATTTGGAATGAAAAAGATTCTATACCTAAATCACGGCTACCTTGCAGGTGACGATACAGATTCACATGTAGATACTTTGGCAAGATTTATAGATGAAAAAACAATAATGTACGTTACATGTAAGGATGAGAGCGATGAGCATTTCAAAGAGTTAAAACTTATGCAAAAAGAGCTTTTTGAGTTTGCAAAAGCTTATAATTTAGAACTTATTGAACTTCCGATGACAGATGCTATATACTTTGAAGATGAGAGATTGCCGGCTACTTATGCCAATTTCTTATTTGTTAACGGTGCCGTTTTAGTACCTGTTTACGGAGTTAAACAAGATGAAGAGGCATTAGAGATTTTCAAAAAAACTTTTACAGACAAAGAGATAGTTGCTATTAATTGTATGGCACTCATAAAACAGCATGGCTCACTTCACTGCGTCACTATGAATTTTGCAAAAGAAGTTGAGATTATTTAAAGTTTATATATTAAATTTCTACTTAGATATTATATGATAGTATGGTAGAAGAAATTATATAGGGCTTAATAAATGAGAGTTACTACTAAATTAACCGCTTTACTTTTAGTTGCAGGTTTGCTGCCGTTTATTAGCATGACTTATATAAACTACAAGTCATCAGTAAAAGACATTACGAAAGAAGTAACAAAAAACTTAAGTTCATCTATTAAGTATAGAACCAAGGTTATGAATAGATATGCCAAAAACCTTAAAAAAAGTGTAGAATTAGATTCAACTTCTCCTCTCCTAAACTCTATCCTGACAGACTCTGATAATTTTTCAAAAAGTTTAGAAAATAAAAAATCACTTCAAGATTTTCTGGCACATCAAGTTAAGGTACATAGCCTTGTTAATACGTTCATTATCTCATTGTCAGGTGACATAATAGAGAGTGCTATACCAAATATTGATTTTCTTACAAACTTAAATGATGAATCTTGCATAGACAGTGAACTTGCAAAAAGTTTTCATAAAGTTTTAAAAGAGAGAAAAAGTTATATTTCAGATTTTGGCTACCATAAAACTTCCAAAAAACCATCAGCATTTATAATCTCTCCTATCTTCAGCGACTCTAAGATAATAGGAGCTCTTGGTTTTCAAATAAATATTGATGAACTATACTCCATTATAGGAGATTATGACGGATTAGGAGAGACAGGTGAGATTATCATTGCATCAAAAGTTGCAGATAAAGCACTTTTTTTAAATCCTCTGAGAAATGATCCCTCAGCTGCATTTAAACGCTACGTAGAGATAGACTCTGCTTATGGATTGCCTATACAACAAGCTGTAAATTCAGGAAACAGCAGTGGAATATTTTATGACTATAAACATAATGAGGTTATAGCTACATGGGGGTACATTCCTGAACTTAGAATAGGTATGGTTTTTAAGGTAGATACTAAAGAGGCTTATGATGATATTGTAAAATTAAAAAACAGTACCATCTTGCTTGGCTTAATTGCACTTAGTATATATCTTTATATTGTATGGCTTATTAGAAAAATGATTTACTCGCTAGAGTCCAAACGTGAACAGTATGAATTTGGCATAATGGGGACAAATGATGGGTTATGGGACTGGAATCTAAAAAATAATTCAATTTATTTTTCACCTAGATGGAAAGAGATACTTGGGTATAAAGATGATGAACTCACAAATGAATTCTCTTCTTGGGAAGAAAAAATCCATCCTGAAGACAAACAACAAGCCCTTAAAGATGTTGAGGCAAGTTTAGTTAAAGAAGGTGTTGGTTTCAAAAACACACACCGCTTAAAACATAAAGATGGTCACTGGATTTGGGTACTTGGTCGTGCTAAAGTTTTGTTTGACGAGAATGGCAAAGCTTCTCGTATGGTTGGCTTTGAGACTGATATAACAGAGAACAAGGAAAAAGAGGAACAAATAGCTAAAATAGGAACTCTCCTTACTAACATAATCAACTCTTCTGATAATCTAATCTTTGTTAAGGACGAAAACTTTAAGTATATAGAGTGCAACACTGCCTTTGAAGAATTTGCGGAAAAAACAAGAGAAGAAATTTTAGGTAGAAGTGATTACGAACTGTTTGACAAAAAGATTGCCGATTTTTTTAGAGCCAAAGATGAGAAGGTAATAAAATCAAACAAGTCAGAATACAATCATGAATGGGTCACATATCCTAACGGGGAAAAAGTTTACTTACTTACGGTAAAAACTATACTTCACAATGAAAAAGGTGAATCGGCAGGTCTTGTAGGAAATTCCATTGACATGACAAGAGAACATGAGACACAACGTGAAATATATAAACTCAAATCAACAATTGAGAGAAGTCCTGTCTCTATAGTTATGACAGATGAAAAAGGTCTAATTCAATATGTGAATCAAAACTACAGCAAAGTTACAGGATACTCCATAAAAGAGCTTATAGGACAAAACCTAAGAATATTTAAATCAGGCTTTACTAGTGATGAAGAGTATGCAAAGATGTGGAGAGTCATTAATGATGGAAAAGTATGGTCTGGAGATTTTAAAAACGTTGCTAAAGATGGCTCTTTTTTTTGGGAAAACACAACAATAATGCCCTCCTTCAGTGAAGATGGTAAAGTAAACGGATTTATAGCTATTAAACTTGAAACAACAGAAAAACAGTATATGCAAGAGGCTCTAAAAAGCCAGGAAGAGATTATGATTGCCCAGTCTCGCCACGCTGCGATGGGTGAGATGATAAGCATGATAGCACACCAGTGGAGACAGCCTATAAGTGTGATTGCTATGGGAGCAAACAATATTTTAGCTGATATAGAGCTAGACATGGTTGATATAAATAATCTTGAGATTGGTGCAAAAGGGATAATAAAGCAAACTCAAGAGCTCTCAAATACCATTGATGATTTTAGACACTTCTTTAGACCGGGAAAAACACTGGAAAATATTTTGCCACAAAATATTCTTGAAGATGCTTTGGGTGTGATTGGAAAATCTTTACAAAATAACAATATTGAAATTATTCAAGAAGTTCATAATGCTAAAGAGATTACAACTCACTCCAGAGAGCTAATGCAGGTTCTTATAAATATACTCAACAACGCAAAAGAGGCACTGATTGAAAGTGGTGTTAAAGAGAAGAAAATATTTACCCTTATTAATGATAAAAAAGAGAGTCTGCTTATAAAAATTTGTGACAACGCTGGAGGGATAAAAGAGGATATAATAAATAAAATTTTTGATCCTTACTTTAGCACAAAAGAAGAAAATGTTGGAACAGGGTTAGGTCTTTATATGGGCAAGACTATTATTGAAAAACATTTAGGCGGAACTATAGAGGTTATCAACCAAAGCGATACAGAAGGTCGTGTTATTGGTGCATGTTTTCTTATAAAACTGCCATACAATAGGAAATAAGGAGGGAGAAATTATGATTACTACAGTTGAATTAAAACTTAAAAACATAATAGAAGCTCTGAAGAACTCCTCAGGTCAACAGTTTTTTGAGAATATAGTTCTTAGCTTGGCTTCTACTATTAATGTTGACTATGTTTTCATTGCCCGACTTGATGACAAAAAAATCAACTCCACTACAATTGCCCTTGCCGCAAAAGGCGAAATTGTCGATAATTTTGTATATGATTTAAAAGATACACCCTGTGCTGATGTCAGTGATAACTCTGTTTGCTGCTTTACACAAGGGATAACTAAACTTTACCCAAAAGACCAACTTCTTATCGATATGAATATTGAATCCTATATAGGTACTCCATTGCAAGACTCCAAAGGTAATGTTATGGGGCTAATAGTAGCTCTGTCAGAGAAAAAAATAGAGAATGAAGATTTTATTAAAACACTCTTTGAAGTTTTCTCAGGGAGAATAGCCGTAGAGTTGGAGAGAGAAATACTTGAGGCTAGTAACCGTGAGTATAAAGAGCGATTAGAGTTGGCTCTAGAGGGGAGCAGTGACGGACTATGGGATTGGGACTTAACTACAAATGAGTTATACCTATCTCCTAGATACAAAGAGATGCTTGGATATAAAGATGATGAACTCTCAAATGAGTATTCAACATGGTATAACAATACCCATCCTGATGACATTGAAGAAATTTTACATAAAGTTGACTCTTATATAGCCCATAAAATAACTGTTTTTGAGCACACTTTTAGAATGAAACACAAAGACGGCTCATGGGTGTGGATTTTAGGACGGGGGAAAGCTCAGTTTGATAAAGATGACAAAGCCGTTCGTATGGTTGGCTACCATACTGATATGACAGAGAGCAAGACAAGAGAGCAAGAAACAATTAAATTAAAAACTCTGCTTGGCAACATAATCGACTCTGTTGAGAATATTATATTTGTAAAAGATGAAAATTTCATATATATAGAGTGTAATACCGCCTTTGAAAAAAGTGTTGGAAAGTCACACAAAGAAATTTTAGGTAAAAATGATTACGAACTCTTCGACAAAAAAACTGCTGACTTTTTTAGAACAAAAGACAAAATGGTAATATCTGAGAACAAAACTCTCTCTAACTATGAATGGGTAACTCGCCCAGATGGGACAGAAGTGTACTATCTTACGGTAAAAACTACACTTCGTAATTCAGAAGGCAAAGTCATTGGTATTGTCGGAAACTCAATAGATGTTACTGAAGAGTATAAAACACAGCATGAGATATCTAGACTAAAATCTGCACTTGAGAGAAGTCCTGTTTCAATAGTTATGACAGACAAAGATGGAATTATTGAGTATGTCAATCCAAATACCTCTACTGTCAGCGGTTACTCTAAAGAGGAGCTAATAGGTAAAAATCCAAGGATACTCAAGTCAGGCTATATCAATGATGAAGAGTATAAAAAGGTATGGGAACATATCAGTAGCGGGGAGGTATGGACAGGAGATTTTAAAAATATTGCCAAAGATGGTTCTATTTTTTGGGAAGAAACAACCATACTCCCATCCTTTAATAAAGACAACGAAGTAGACGGGTATATAGCTTTCAAACTAGAAATTACAGAAAAAGTACATTTAAAACAAGAGCTGAAGAACCAAGAAGAGATTATGATTGCCCAATCCCGCCATGCTGCGATGGGTGAGATGATAAGCATGATAGCACATCAGTGGAGACAGCCTATAAGTGTGATTGCTATGGGAGCAAATAACATTTTAGCTGATATAGAGCTAGACATGGTTGATATAAATAATCTTGCAATTGGTGCAAAAGAAATAATAAGACAAACTCAAGAGCTCTCAAATACCATTGATGATTTCAGGGGCTTCTTTAGACCGGGAAAAACGCTCGAAGATATTTTGCCAGAAGATGTTTTTAAAGATGCTTTTGGCGTGATTGGGAAATCTTTACAAAATAACAATATTGAAATTATTCAAGAATTTCATAATGGCAAAAAGATTACAACTCACTCAAGAGAGCTAATGCAGGTTCTTATAAATATACTCAACAACGCAAAAGAAGCACTGATTGAAAGTGGTGTTAAAGAGAGAAAAATATTTATATCAATAAATGGTATAAGCAATGGGGTAGAGATTACGATTTGTGATAATGCAGGCGGGATAAAAGAGGATATAATAAATAAAATATTTGATCCTTACTTTAGCACTAAAAACCAAAATGTTGGCACAGGGCTGGGTCTGTATATGAGTAAAACAATTATTGAAAAACATTTAGGCGGGATTTTAAAAGTTTATAACAAACATTACACTCAAGAGTCAGTAGTTGGTGCATGTTTTACTATTGAACTGCCATTTAATAAAAATAAAGGAGAAAATCATGAATGATATTAAAGAATTAAGAGAACATGTAAAAGATTTAAAAGTGCTGTTTGTTGATGATGAAGAGATGGTCAGAGATGGCACCGGCATTTTTCTTCGTAAATTTTTTGATAATGTAATTATCTGTTGTGATGGTGAGGATGGGCTTAAAACATTTAAAGAATCTCAAGACTTCGATATAGTCATAACAGATGTCGTAATGCCAAAGATGGATGGAATCACTATGATTAAAAATATAAAAAAGATTAATCCTGACATTTTCACTATATTTATAACCGCTTCAAGAGAGTTGGAAGATGCGCAGGACAGACTCAGCAATATAACAATTAAAAAACCGATTTCATTTGATGACATAATAATGATTATGCAGACAGTAGGTACACTTAAGTGATAAGTTTAAAAAACCTCAAAGAGTTGAGTGAAAATTTTTCTGTCCTTTATGTCGAGGACGATATTGCAATTCAGACGACAATGAGAAGATATCTTAAAAAATTCTTCTCTACTCTTGTTGTTGCCTGCGACGGAGAGGAGGGGTTAAACTTTTATAAAAAAGAGAACTTCGACATAGTTATAACTGATTTATCGATGCCAAAAATGAATGGTGCAGATATGATAAAGAGTATAAAAGAGATAAATGAAAATCAATCAGTTTTAATTACAACCGCATATAGTGAGTCACAACATTTATATAGTGCTTTTAAAATGGGAGTAGACGGGTATATTATCAAACCATTTGATATGGAGCAGTTAAATCAAGAACTTTATAAAATAGTTAATAAACTTAAAAAATTTCAAGAGAATGAGATTTACAAAAAACAGCTAAAAGAGATGGTAGAGCAAAAAACATCAGAGCTTAACGCTACCATTAAATACCAACACTACAATTATGAAAAAACACTTTTATCTATGGTGGAGATGATAGAGGAGAGAGACACCTACACCGCCGGACACAGCAAAAGAGTTGCCGAATATTGTAAAATAATAGCAAAACAAATGGGCTATGACGATGCTGATTGTACAAAAATATATCAAGCAGGGATACTCCACGATATTGGAAAAGTTGCAACTCCGGATTCTGTACTTTTAAACCCCAAGACTCTAAGCGGCATAGAGTATAAACTTATCCAAGAACATGTAGAGGTTAGCTATAAACTTTTGAGTCATATACCAATGTTTACGTATCTTGCAGATATAGTTAAATCACATCATGAAAGGTATGACGGAAAAGGGTATCCCCGCGGGTTGTCAAAAGATGAGATAGCGCCGCTCTCTAGAATAATGATTGTAGCCGATGCTTTTGATGCCATGACAACCAACAGAATATACAAAGCAAGAAAAAGTGTTAATGAGGCCTTGAAGGAACTAGCACAATTAAGCTCTAAACAATTTCATCCCGAAGTTGTTGAGAGCGCTCTTATAGCACTTAAAAACATCTCTATAGACTCCAATATAAGCCAGATACCTAGAACTAAACTAGAGAGGGAGAGGTTCTCGTATTTTTACAAAGACACCCTTAGTGATGTTTACAATCAAAACTATCTGGATATCTCCTTAATGAAAAATAAGATTAGCAAAGAGTTTAGGCACCTATATATATTTAATCTTGAAAACTTTTCTCAATATAACAAAAAATATAGCTGGCAAGAGGGTGACAAACTGCTACGCAATTTTGCAAACTGCTTAGACAACTACTTTGCATACTCTGATGTTTTTAGAATTTTTGGTGATGATTTTGTAGTTATGAGTGCCAAAGAAGATGATGTAGATAAACTGCTTCCGCTTCTCGACGAACTTGTAAGAGAGACGGAGATTGAGTACACGCTAAAAGGGGTAGATTTAACTAAACTCAGTATAAATAATATTTCTGAAATAGAAAATATCTACAATATTTAGCTTAAACTCAAAATCTCAAATCCGCTATATATTAAATAAGCCGAGAGGCTTAAACCTAAAATTATCAATAGTATCTTTTTTATTTTTTCAATTTTATTCATGGTGAAATTTTATCACATTTTATATCTAATTTTGCATCTTCAATTACTAAAGCACCCTTTTATACCAAAAAAGATAAAATCTATTTATGATAAAAAGAGTCCAAACTAAACAAATTTTTGTAGGTAATGTTGCAGTTGGCGGTGATGCTCCAATAAGCACACAATCTATGACATATTCAAAAACCTCTGATGTTACAGCAACGGTTGAGCAGATAAGAAGGCTCCATTTTGCAGGTTGTGACATAGTTAGAGTAGCTGTTCCTGACATGGAAGATGCTCTTGCCCTTAAAAGCATAAAAGAGCAGATATCTCTACCTCTTGTTGCAGATATTCACTTCAATTATAAACTGGCCTTAATTGCTGCAGAAGTAGTTGACTGCATACGAATCAATCCTGGAAATATTGGTTCACGTGAGCGTGTAAAAGAGGTTGTAAAAGCTTGTCAAGCACGAAATATCCCAATAAGAATCGGTGTAAATGCAGGAAGCTTAGAAAAAGAGTTTTTAAACAAGTATGGACAAAGTGCTGAGGGGATGGTCGCGTCTGCCGAGTACAATATAAAATATCTCGAGGATTTAGGTTTTAGTGACATCAAAATATCATTAAAAGCCAGCGATGTTGGGAGAACTGTAGATGCCTACAGAATGTTACGCCCAAAGAACAACTACCCGTTTCATTTAGGCGTTACAGAAGCGGGAACTCTTTTTCATGCAACTGTTAAAAGCTCAATAGGTCTTGGTGCGCTACTTCTTGATGGAATCGGCGACACTATGAGAGTCTCAATAACAGGCGAGTTAGAAGAGGAGATAAATGTTGCACGAGCTATTTTAAAAGATAGCGGCGCAGTAAAAGACGGGCTAAATATTATCTCTTGCCCTACATGTGGAAGAATTGAAGCCGACCTGGTTACGGCTGTTGGCGAGATAGAGAAAAGAACTGCACATATAAAAGCTCCTCTGAATGTTTCAGTTATGGGATGTGTTGTAAATGCCATTGGTGAAGCGGCTCATGCAGATGTAGCAATCGCTTATGGCAAAGGAAAAGGTCTAATAATGGTAAAAGGTGAAGTTGTGGCTAATTTAAACGAGAGTGAGCTTGTAGACAGATTTATAGAAGAAGTTGAAAACGCAGCGAGGAATCAGAATGATTAATTTCTCACCGACAGGTGTAGCTTCAGTGACTGAAGATAGTCTGGACTTGTTCAGACTATCTGAGAAAAGGTAATAGATGCAAGATAATTTATATAACCTGGCTTTTGAACGCTCAATACTTAGTTCAATTGTTTTTGAACCTCAGCAGTTTGATGAACTAAGCGTTGCTCTTAGAGAGGATGATTTCTACCTTCCTGCTCATCAGGACATATTTAAAGTAATGGTTAAACTCCTTCAAAAAGATCACCCTATTGATGAAGAGTTTATTAAAAAAGAGCTTATTAAAATCAAGAAATTTGACGAGCAGGTTATGCTTGAGATTTTATCAGCAAATCCTATCTCAAATACAAAAGCGTATGTAGAGGAGATAAAAGACAAATCTCTCAAACGACACCTTCTAACTCTAACTACAGAGATAAAAAGAGTTACAGTTGAAGAGGAACTCTCAAGTGCAGAAGTTATTGATATTGTCGAGAAAAAGCTCTACGAGATAACGCAAGACAACCAAACCAGCGACTTTAAAGACTCTCCAAAGATGACCTTTGACACAATGGCATATATCAAAGAGATGAAAGAGCGTGGAAACAATATTTTAGTTGGTGTCGACACAGGCTACCATGAACTAAACAAAATGACTACCGGTTTTGGTAAGGGAGACTTAGTAATCATAGCGGCCCGTCCTGCTATGGGAAAAACCTCTTTTATTTTAAACACCGTAAACAGCCTTATTATGCAAGGCAAAGGTGTTGCTTTTTTCTCTTTAGAGATGCCGGCTGAACAACTTATGCTTAGACTTCTATCTATACAAACCTCTATTCCTCTGCAAAAATTACGCGTTGGAGATATGAATGATGACCAGTGGAGTTCTCTAAATGGAGCGATAGAGAGGATGAATGATGCAAAGCTATATGTTGATGACCACGGAAGTATCAACATTAATCAGCTTCGCTCAAAACTTAGAAAACTAAAAAACAAACACCCTGAAATAGAGATTGCAGTAATTGACTACCTCCAAATTATGAGTGGCGTTGGAACACAAGACAGACATCTTCAAGTATCAGAGATGTCTCGTGGGTTAAAGATGCTCGCCCGTGAGCTTAATATGCCCATAGTAGCACTCTCTCAGCTAAACCGTGGACTAGAGTCAAGAAATGACAAACGACCTATGTTAAGCGATATTCGTGAGTCTGGTTCTATTGAGCAGGATGCAGATATTATCTTGTTTGTTTACCGTGATGATGTTTACCTATACAAAGAGGAAAAAGAGCGCGAAAAAGCTGCAAAAGCTGATGGTAAAGAGTTTATCTCAGAGTATGTAGAAAAAGAGGAAGAGGATGCTGAGATAATCATCGGAAAGCAGAGAAATGGTCCAACGGGTCATGTCAAACTTGTTTTTCAGAAGAAACTCACCCGCTTTGTTGATGCGCAACCTTTTGCAAAAGGTGTTGAGACAGTCTACGAGAACGTAGATACTCGCTCCGCTAATATTAATGTTTCTAACGATATGGTTTCGATGCCAGCGCTTTGAGTGAAAAATTCTTAAATGCAAAATTATTAAATGACGAAGAGAGTCTCACTTTTTAACACAAAAAGAGAGTTTCTTCTATTTTTACTTACATGTACATTTATCCTCTTCTACTCACTTCTTATAGAGTACCAAAACTATAAACAACTAAACCGTTTTGATTCGCAAATAGTCTCTGCGACAGTTCTTAAGCAGTATGAAAAAATAAAAGATAGTAAAACATTTCAAGTGCTAAAACTAAAAAGCGAAGAGGGTTTTACTTTTTACAGCAGTGCTAAAAAATCATTTGAACATGTAGAAGGCAAAAAGTTAAAACTTGTAATCTTCGCAGGTGAGATAAGTTTTTATGAGTATCTGACAAGCTTTTATGCCCACTCAAAAGTAAAATATATCGATGTTACACCTACACTAAAGGATAAACTAAACACATACATCTCTTCTGTGCACCATACAGGGAATTCTTTTGGCGAAGATAAAAATATTGCAAATATTTATCAAGCTCTATACACCGCTACTCCTTTAAATAAAGAGCTGCAAAGCACATTTTCCACTCTTGGAGTCTCACATCTTTTGGCAATAAGCGGATTTCACCTTGGTGTTCTTAGTGCCCTGCTCTTCTTTTTGATAAAACCTGTTTACAGCTATTTTCAAAATAAATATTTTCCTTATAGAAACTCAAAATTTGATATATTTTTTATTGTAGCCTTAATGCTTCTTGCTTATCTGCTCTTTTTAGACTCTCCACCATCACTGCTTCGTGCTTTTGCTATGCTTGTTATCGGGTTTGTACTTTACGACAGAGGGATTAAGATAGTCTCAATGCAAACTCTTCTTTTAACAGTTATACTTCTACTCTCTTTTTTTCCCAAACTAGTTTTTGCTCTTGGTTTTTGGCTATCGGTTAGTGGAGTTTTTTACATATTTTTATTTCTTATACACTTTAAAGATTTAAATAAAATATGGCAATTCATATTAGTTCCATTTTGGGTTTACTTATTAATGGTTCCATTTTCATTAACAATTTTTGGAAATTTCAGCATCTACCATCCACTCTCAATTGTCTGGACAACGCTTTTTACTCTGTTTTACCCGCTAAGTATATTTCTACATGTAGTAGGTTATGGAGATTTGTTTGATAATTTACTGCAGAGTTTAATATTTTTAGGTCAAGAGGGGCTACATGTAGAGTTAAGCTATAAACTTCTCGCTCTACATGTAACGTTTTCGATTATTAGCGTTTATAGGAAAAGCTTTCTCTGGCTACTGCTCGTTTTTAGTCTCTTTGTTTTTATATATGCGGTTTATCATATAACATAGTTTAAGCCCATATATAAAAATAACCCACGAGACATAAATCCATAAAAACAAAAACATCAAAATAGCAAAAGAGCCATACATAGTCGCATATCCCTTGTTATAAAAAGTATACTCAATAAAAGCATTCTTAGAGATACTAAACACTATGGATATTACAAATGAACTAATAAGTGATGCTTTTGGATTTATCTTTGTGTTTGCGGAGATTTGAAATATGAGAAAAAATAGTGCCCAAATAATCAGATACGGTATAACGGGAAGTATATTTATAACAGATGCAATTTCATTTGACTCTATAACCGTAGCCAGCATAGCCGTTATGTAAAAAGATACTCCAAGTGCAATCGGAGTTAAAGTAAGAAGTGTCCAGTAAGTTGTTACAGACTCCCAAAGTGTTCTCTTTTGTGCATGAAAAATCTTATTTGCTATATGTTCAAAATCTTGGAAAAACAGAAGTGATGTAACTAAAACCATAACAAGACCAATAACACTCATTTTTGCAGAGTTAGCTAAAAACTTATCTATATGCCCCATCATCATTTCAGAATTTACAGGCATAAGGTTTGAAAATATAAATGTTTTTATGCTCATATAATATTCTGCAAACGACGGCAGAGATGTTAGAAGTGTTAGCATAATCAAAAGCAGAGGGATAATAGTAAAGATAGTGTAAAAACTGAGGCTCGCAGCATAAAGAGAGAGATCTTTATCTGCAAAAGCAGCTAAGAAAAATTTTGTATGTCTGTAAAGTTTATATAATTTTTCTTTTAACATGTGGCTTGACTCCCAATCAGTTAAGCCCCATCTTGGCAGGGTTTAAAATATTATTTGGATCAAAAGCCATCTTAATTGACTTAAACAGATTCATCTCTTCATCAGAAAAAGCCATTCTCATATATGGCGCTTTTGCAAGACCGATGCCGTGTTCACCTGAGAGTGTTCCTCCCAAATCTATTGTAGCTTGAAAAACCTCTTCTATCGCTTTGTAAGCTATTTTAACCTGCTCAGGGTCTTTGCCGTCAACCATTACATTTGTATGTACATTTCCATCACCGGTATGTCCAAAACATGGTATTTTTATATTGTATTTGTCAGCGATTGCATAGAATTTTTCCAACAGTTCAGGCAATGCTGAACGTGGAACTGTTACATCTTCATTAAGTTTTTTACTTCCATAAATACTTAGCGATTGAGAAGCGTTACGGCGAGCAAACCAGATATCTGATGCTTCGGCTTTGTCTTTTGCAATTTTAAATTCCGTACAACCGTTTTCACGAAAAACTTTCTCAATCTGAGCAAGTTGAAAATTCAAATCTTCTTCTAAATTTCCATCAACATCTGTAACTAAAAGTGCACCTGCATCAACAGGCAAACCTTTTTTAAATGTCTGCTCAACTGCCCTAATAGTCAAATTATCTAAAAACTCCATGGCAACTGGTGTTATACCGCTAGCCATAGTTTTATAAACAGCTTCCATGGCATCACTTACGCTAGAGAAAATCCCCATAGCCGTTTTAGTCAACTTTGGCTTAGGAATAAGTTTTAGTGTTATCTCACTAAGAACTGCAAGAGTCCCTTCGCTTGCTATCAAAATTCCGCTAATGTTATAACCAGCCACATCCTTGATAGTTCTTTTTCCCGCTTTAATGATATCGCCGTTTGGCAAAACTGCACGGGTTGCCATTACATAGTCTTTTGTGATTCCGTACTTCGCAGCTCTCATCCCGCCAGCATTTTCACTTACATTTCCACCTAGAGTTGAGTAGTCCTGAGAAGCAGGATCTGGTGGATAAAACAGACCTAACTCCTCTACAGCACGCTGTAAGTCCATATTTATAACACCTGGCTGAACAATTGCCACCATGTTTTTCATATCAATCTCTAAGATTTTATTCATATGCTTTTCCATCGCAAGGACAATTCCACCACTGCTTGGAAGTGCTCCACCTGTGAAACCGCTCCCTGCTCCGCGAGGAACAATTATGATTCTATGCTCATTACAATACTTTAAAATATTGCTTATATCCTCTTCATTCCTTGGAAATATTACTGCATCTGGCTCAAAATGCTCACGTGTTGCATCATAAGAGTAAGCTATAAGATGTGCCTTGTCGCTATAGATATTCTCTTCACCTACAATAGTGCTAAAATGTTTTAAATGTTTAACATCAATCATTACTTCACCTTTGTCTTAAAAGCTTCAAACTTCTCTTGTAATTTTTTATTTTCAGGATTGGCATCTACTAAAAGTTCATAGTAGTAAGGCTCATAACTCTCTAGTTCGCTACTACCCTCTCCCCACCAATTTGCATCTATCTCTGGAACTCTTGTATAAAAAGGGAGATTGGTGCTATTTTGTGGAAGTTTAGCCTCTGATACTGTTAAAATTTTAAAGCTTTTAGCATCTACAGTATATATAGCTTCTTCTAAAAATATAAAAACCAAACCAACAGAGGTTGTTTCACTCATCTTTGTGAAGTCTTCTCTAAGCGGTGTCGGGTGCCCATTAAACGATAATATAGTTGCAAAAATATCTGGATGTACCCATTGAAGTTTTGTGCTTTTGGTTACTCTATAGTATATCTCTTCATTTGGGACAATCAACAATCCTCTTGTGTACCCAAATGCCAATACTGCCTCATCTCCAACTTCTACATGCCATTTTCCACTAGGAAGCGCACCGTTTGTCAACTCACTGTATTCGCTTAGGAGAAGCTTTGCTATTTGCGTATCTTTGTCATAACTTGCAACAATTGCATTTTTCAAGATAGTTGTATGGTTTTTGGATATCTTATGGACAATAAAACCGCTCATTCCTACATCTATCTTATCTATTTTAATAGTAACTTCCGTTTCATCACTATTCACTGTAACTACAGGAGACTTTACAACACTTCCAAACAACTCTATTGCTAAAATAAAAACTAAAAATATATACTTCATTCTCTTCACTTTTCTTTATTTAAACGCAAAAGGAAGTAATTCCTTTTGCTACGCTAACCGCTATGGCACTAAAGCTAACCCCATAAAGGGGTAGAATATTAAAATTTTTCAATTTTATATAATGCGATTATAGCAAACAAACCTCATACTAAGCCAAATTTTGTTAGAGTTTCTGAATTATTTTAAAAAATTTAATATTTATGGTTATTTTATGCGACAGTTTTTAATATTTCTTCTACTTTTAACATCTCTTTTTGGCTCCAAAGTCGAGACTTTCCGCTGGGCTAACGGTGAGAGCTATCTTGTCTTTTTAGAGAGGAACAATCTTCCAGTAAAACCTCTTTACTATAACCTGGACAAAGATGACCAGCTTCTCACCGAAGAGATGCGCGCTGGTATACATTGCCACATGTTAAGAGATGAGAAACAAAATATAAAGCAGATACTCCTTCCTCTTAATGATGAGCTACAACTACACATATACAGGGATAAAAATTCTTATAGTTTTGAAGTTATACCAATTATCAGCACTACAAAAACAGAGGCATTTACTTTAAATATCTCTCACTCCCCATATTACGACATCATAAAAGCAACTGGTAGTAAAAAACTGGCAGAAATCTTTGTATCTAGTTTTAAATACTCTCTAAATTTCAAAAGAGACCTAAGAAAAGGTGATACTTTAGTAATGATTTATGATCAAAAGTACCGTTTAGGAAGAGCTTTTTCAATGCCGATTTTACAAGTTGCAATGATTGAGATGAAAAAGAAACAACACTATATATACCTAAACTCAGATGACAGATTTTATGATGAAAATGCCAATGAAGTTGAAGGTTTTTTGCTTGCATCTCCAGTTAGGGGAGCACGAATATCCTCACGATTTACCAAAAGAAGATTTCATCCAATTTTAAAAAGATGGAAAGCACATCTAGGTGTAGATTACGCAGCAGGCAGAGGAACTCCAGTAGTGGCGGCTGGAAGTGGAAGAGTCTCACATGCAGGTATACTTGGCGCTTACGGAAACCTTATAAAGATTAGTCATAACGATGGTTACGAGACAAGATATGCCCATTTAAAATCATTTCGCAGAGGTGTAACAAGGGGTAAATATGTTAAAAAAGGTCAAACAATAGGGTATGTTGGAAACACCGGTCGCTCTACCGGTCCTCACCTGCACTTTGAACTTAGAAAAGATAACGTAGCCACAAACCCTCTGAGAGTCGTTCAAGTAACCACTAAAAAACTAAAAGGTCATGAGAAAGAGGCATTTTTAAAGCTAAAAAAGAATTACAATGAGAGCATAGAGTTGCACCTTAAAAATAAAACAAAATTTGTAAAATTATCCATACCTGATACAACTTGCTATTTCTATAACGGAGGAGAGTGTGCACAAGATAGACTCTACTGAAAAACTTAAAAATCCAAGATTTATAAAACCTATCATGATTAACTACTCCCATTTTGGTGTAGAAAAAAAATGGGAAGCTGTTTTAAGTCATGATAGTGTAGCTGTTCTGCTTTACCACACCCAAAAAAATGCATTTGTTTTAGTAAAGCAGCTCCGTGCTACGGTTTTAAACAAAAACAGAGACAACGGGATGATGTATGAACTTTGCGCGGGAATAGTAGACAAAGAGGCAAGCAACGCACAAATAGCAAAAGAGGAGATTTTAGAAGAGTGCGGGTATGATGTACCTGTAGAGAATTTAGAAAAAATCAGCTCTTTTTACACAAGCGTCGGCATCTCCGGAACTCACCAAACTCTTTATTACGCTGCATGTGATGACAGTATGAAAGTGAGTGAAGGCGGCGGTCTGCACGATGAAGATATTGAAGTTATATATATCCCTGTTGAAGAGTCAAGAGAGTTTATGTTTGATGAGAGTTACCAAAAGACTACCGGAGTTATGATGAGTTTTTACTGGTTTTTTGATACTAAAAAAGAGCTATATATTAAAAATTAATTCCACTTCAGCAAGCTTTTTGGCTAGCCAAAATCTATGGGGTCCATATCTATCTCGGCTAATTGGCTTCTACATGTAGAGATTGCTTTGATGATATCTGTACTCTTATCAGAGCGCAGAAGTATCTCAAACCTGTACTTATCGGCCACTCTCTCAACTCCGCATTTTCCATAACCTACTATCTCGATGTTTTGTATTTTAGATAGTTTCTCTTGCATTTCACTCATCTCGCTTTGAGCTTTTAGTCCGTTCTTGTGAGAAAATACAATACGGCAAAGTTTCTTATACGGTGGATAGAGCTCTTTTCTGTACTCTTTCTCTTCCTCTAAAAAGTTCTCATAACTGCCTATGTAAGTTTTAAAAAACTCTTCATTGAAAGTTTGAACTAAAACTTTGGCATTTTGCTTTCGCCCGCTTCTCCCTGAGACTTGGATTAAAGAGGACAAAGCCTTCTCTCTTGCTCTGTAATCACCCATATTTAGCATATTGTCCATCCCAAGAACAACCGCCAAAGTTACCCCGTGATAATCGTGTCCTTTGCTTAGCATCTGAGTTCCCACAAGTATATCACTCTCTCTGTCATTAAAACGTTTCAGTGCTTTTTTCAGTTTGTTTGAAGTGGTTATAACATCTCTGTCAAACTGCTCAACCCTAGCTTCAGAAAACTCTTCGCCAATCACCTTAACTGCCTCGGCAGTTCCAAGTCTTGAGCTTGTCAGAGAACCGCCTCCGCACTCGCAGCACACTTGAGGTATAGCTTGTGAATAGTTGCAGTAGTGGCACTTCAAAGCTCTGCTTTTTTGGTGAATACTCATCCCAACGCTGCAAAACACACACTCATAAGTGTGTCCGCAATCTTGACAAATAAGATACTTAAAGTTTGCACGTGTCGGTAGAAAAACTATAGCCTGCTCTTTTGCTTTTAAACTCTCTTTTAGACTATCAAATATCAAAGGGGATAAATTTTCAGCTGAACGCTCGTAAACAAACTCTTTTTGTGCGCTGAAGTGTCCACCTTTTAGCCTTACATGTGCGAACTTGGTATAAGAGTTTAAAGATGGTGTCGCACTCCCTAAAACTACTGGTATATCATAAAGCTTACCCATATATATAGCTATATCTCTGGCATTGTATCTTGGGCGTGAAGATGATTTATAACTATCATCGTGTTCCTCATCTACAACAATCAGACCTAAATCTTTAACAGGGAGAAAAAGTGCTGAACGGGGACCTGCTATGATATATGCAGTGCCATCATAAATCTTTTGCAGTGCAATCTTTTTTTGTTTTGGGGTGAGCTTTGAGTGCCACATAACCACTAAGTCACCAAAGTGTTCCTCCAACCTTTGCCCCATCTGTGGAGTCAAAGAGATTTCAGGCATAAGAAAAATAGAGCGTTTTTTCTCTTTTAAAATGTCATAAAAATATTGCATATATATCTCTGTTTTACCGCTACCAGTGTCACCAAAAAGAAGCGAGGTTTTATGTTGCTTTAAAAATGTAAGTGCCTCTTGTTGTTTTGCTGAGAGTGTGATGCTAGATTCCCAATCAAGTTGGGAACGACGAGGCGGTGTGTCATCCTGAATCTGATGTTCGTCATCCCAAACTTGATTTGGGATCTGGCCTGTGATGCTAGATTCTGAATCAAGTTCAGAATGACGAGTTGGAGCATCAGTTTCCGTCATTTCAGTTTCTGATTCCATCATCCTCAGCTTGACTGGGGATCTAGCTTCAAAAGCCATCATAACCCCAAGAGCCTCACCCAAAGATGAAAAGTAGTATGTGCTTATAAATTTAGCAAGCTTTATCTGCTCTAAACTATACTCAAAATCACTTACTTCTAAAATTTCACTTGTTTTGAATTCTGGCTTTTCACATGTAGAGATAATAACGCCATCAGCTTCTCTGTTTCTGACTTTTAGACTAACTTTTGTACCTACATGTAGATTTAGTAAACTTTGGTAAGTGAATGGCTCAAGAGGAGAGTTTAAAAGTGAGATATTATAATAATGCAAATGTTTTTATTATCCAATGTTTGATGTGCGCTTTGCCACGTTAAAGAGTGGGAATAAGAAAACTAGACCCTGAATCAAGTTCAGGGTGACGGATTGGTCGTCATTCCAAACCGATGCTCCGTCATTCCAAACTTGATTTGGAATCTACTTTATACCTTAATTAGTAAGTATTGAACACTCTGATCCGGAAGTACACAAAAATCTTCCGTCCGTCGGAGTATATGTAAATGTATTTGTACTTGTACCTAGTTTAAAAGTGTGAACCAATCCGCCTGCCTGACCTTGCCAGTGACCCGAAGCATCTTTAGCAGTTATGCCATACATTAAAAGTGTCTGATTTGCATCAACGCCAGTAAAAAGTGTTGTAGTGCTATTACTAAGCTTTGATATCCATGTGCTGTCACCTCTTATAAGGCGACCCTGCCTCTCTGTAACAATAGCGGAGCGTATAGAAGCTATATCAGCACGACCTTTTGTTATGTCTGCATCTGTACGAGTTGCTGCAAACCTAGGTATAGCAACAGCTGCTAAAATACCTAAAATTACTATAACAAATACTAGCTCTACCATTGTAAAACCGTTTTTTGATTTTTGCATAAAAATTCCTTAAAATACGTCATATTTCATATATTTATTATACTAACATAATGTTTAATTATTTAAGTTTAAAGTTTGTTTGATTTTTTAAAAGAGGAGGAAAACGCTTGTATGCATTCCCAAGTAGAACTTGGGAACGAGAAAGATTGTTTAAGTTTAAAGTTTGTGATTTTTAAAAAAAGAAGAATTTGTAGATATCCATTCCCAAGTAGAACTTGGGAACGAGTGAAAAAGTATATTAACGAGCTACAGACGAACCTAAAACAGTAATAATCTCACCAGTAACAAACGCATCAGCAACCAAAGCACATGCCGCATTACCAATACCAGCACCATCCGTAATAGTAACATTTACATCATTAGTTCTAGCAACGGCAGCACAAATTACACCACCACCCATTACACTAATACCAGTACCATTAGCAACAACATTAGGAGATGCAGTTGTTGTATCTATCAAGTTTGCTTTTAAAGCTCCTGTAGACATAGCATCTGTCTGAATATCTTTCATAACAGTCTTAAAATCAGACAACGCTGAAGTAGCAGCAGCATCAGTACGTGTAGCAGCAAGTTTTGGAATAGCCACAGCGGCTAAAATACCTAAAATAACGATAACAAAGATCAATTCGATCATAGTAAAACCAGCTCTTTTCATAAGAGACTCCTTAGTAGATAAAAAATTTGGGTTATTCTAATAACCTTAACAACATTATGTAGCAGTTATGATTAAACTTCGCTTAATATATATAGCTATATTTTTTGGAACTAATATTGCTTATATAAAATAATTAAAAAAAGGAGTATAAAATGAGTATTCAGACATCCAGAGCAAATACCCTTGTTGCAGCTGCGCTTGACTATAGAGCGGCGCGTCAAGATATGATATCTTCAAATATTGCGAATGCTGATACTCCTTTTTACAGACCAAGAGATATAAGCTTTGAAGATGCTCTTCGTGCAAAACAAGCTGAAATATATAAAGATAACTCATCAAAGCTTGCTCTTGCAAAAACAGATAGTGCGCATATAGAGTTTCGTGATGAAAAAAGCTCATACAAACCAAAGACTTTTTTTAGAGATGGACATATGGCTAGAAATGACGGAAACAGTGTAGATTTGGATGTTGAGACAACAGAGATGAGTAAAAACTCAGTAATGTTTAATGCTCTTGTCCAAGCCAAGAAGAAAAATGGTGCTATTTTCAAAAGCGTTATTGATGCATCTTCAAAAATAAGTTGATAGATTCCAAATCAAGTTTGGAATGACGAGCTTTCGTCACCCTGAACTTGATTCAGGGTCTAATTTATAAAAAGGGAAAAAAATGAGTAATTTTTTAAATAGTTTTGATATCAGCGGTTATGGTTTATCTGCTCAAAGAGTTCGAGTTAATACTATTTCTCAAAATATAGCAAATGCTCAGACTACAAGAACTGACGAGGGCGGACCTTACAGAAGAAAAGAGGTTGTATTTAAAGCTATCGACTTTAACCAAGAGTTCAACAAAGCACTAAATTCTATGACAGACAGTGCAAAATACTCAGACCCTTTAAATGAGGGTGATTTTGGGAAAAAAGTGAATCCTGCTATAATGAGTGTAATAGTTGACAAGATTTCACGTGATGACAGAGAGCCAAAGTTGAAATTTGAGCCAAATCATCCAGATGCGGATGCAAATGGTTATGTTGCGTATCCAAATATTAATCCTGTTATCGAAATGGCCGATTTAGTAGAAGCGACTCGTTCGTACCAAGCAAATGTTGCGGCATTTCAAAGTTCAAAAGATATGGCAAACAGTGCAATATCGCTTTTACAATAGAAAATTTAAAGACGAAGGGGCTGAATTATGAGTAATATAAATGGAATATCAGGCACATCCACAGCCGACTTACTAAAACAGAAGAGTAAACTAGAAAATCCTAGTGGTGGAGAGGCTTTTGCTGAGCACCTAAAATCTGCTCTAAATGAGGTAAATGAACTTCAAGACAAAGGTGATAAAGCCCTTGGAGATATGGCAACTGGTCAAGTAAAAGATTTACATCAAGCAGCACTTGCAATTGGTAAAGCTGAGACAAGTATGAAATTAATGCTAGAGATAAGAAATAAAGCTCTAAGCGCCTATAAAGAATTGGGAAGAACACAGTTATAACTAGGTGAGTCTGCTCTTTTTGTTTAGAAGCTAGACCCCAAATCAAGTTTGGGGTGACGAAAGTGTCATTTTGAACAGTCGTTCGTCATTCTGAACTTGATTCAGAATCTAACATATCAAACAAAAAAAACTAAACTCGCTATTATGTAAACAATGTTATAATTTCTCCAAAAAAGTACACATGATAAATCAAAATAAAAGCAAAAAAATACTTCTACTTTATGTGTTAATAGCCCTTGGCTTTTTAATATTTTTGAGTGTAATGCTTTTAACAACTCTTAAATCCCGTGATCTGCCATCTTTATATACAAAAGAGAGTTCAAAAGCTGTAAGAGGTTCTATTATAAGTGCTGACGGCTTTCACATTGCAAGTACAAAAAAACTTTACAAAGCTATTGTCAATACGCACTATATAGACCCTTTAAAAAAAGATTTATTTGTTGAACTTTTCAGCATATACTCCGGCATAGAGTCCGAAGAGATAACAAAGAAGCTTAGTAAAAAAAGAGGTGTGGTAGTTCTAAGCTACAACATAGAACAAAAACAGGCTCAATACCTAAAACGATTAGCTTATGAGCTTAGACGATTAAAAGTTTTTGTGGAGCGTAAAAGCCCCACTACAGGAAGGACTACACTTCATGGACTAAGTATAATCGAGAGTGGAGAGAGTAGAGAGTACTCCTATGGAGACTTGCTAACACCAATCATCGGCTACCCACATAAGATTGAAGAAGAGGGGTATACTTATGTAAAAGGGGTTAAAGGTTTAGAAAGACGCTTCGAAGACGACCTTCAAGCAAAACAGGATGAACTAAGCCAAGGACCAAGAGATGTAAACAGCTATATTATATTAAATAAAAAAAGCTTCTCAAAACCGAATATTAATGGCTTAGATATAAAACTAACCATTCCAATATCTCTTCAAATCAGAGTAGAGAGAATGCTTGATAATATGAAAGTTGAACTCGACGCAAAACATATAATGATTGGCATCATGAATTCGACTAACGGTGAAGTTATCGCTTTGGCAAGCTCAAACAGATTCTTGCCAAAATCAATTAAAAAAAGTGACTATCCATCTCTAAACAGCGGCATGATTGAGTATAGTTTTGAGCCAGGCAGTGTTATTAAAACAATCACTTTTGCACTACTTTTAGACAAGGGACTAATCAACCCTTATGACTTGGTAAATGGGCATAATGGTCGTTTTAAAATTGGTAAAAAAATTATAACGGATGAGCATAAATTTGACTGGCTATCTGCTGAGAACACTATAGTTCACTCATCTAACATAGGGATAGCTCAACTAGCACAAAAATTATCTGGAGCAGAGTTTCATGAAGGGCTTAAAACATTTGGTTTTTCTAAAAAATCTACACCTGATCTTATCTATGAAAAAACGGGATCAATACCAAGTGCAATAAAACTCAATAATGAGATATACAAAGCTACCTGCTCTTACGGATATGGAATGAAAGCAAATCTAATGCAGCTTTTGCGAGCATACAGCGCCTTTAACAATAATGGAAGAATGGTTACTCCAAAAATAGTCAGTAGTTTTATAGATAGTTATGAGAGAGAGACAAAGAGTGTAGATGAGGAGCAGATTCAGGTTATAAAAAGTTCTACCGCTCATAGAGTCAAAAAAGTTCTCATAAAAACTGTAAATGAGGGGACTGGAACAAAGGCCAAAACTGAAGGTTTAGTTATTGGCGGAAAGACTGGAACTTCACATATAGTTGAAAACGGGAAATACGTTAGAAAGTACAACACCGCTTTTATAGGTTTTGCGAATGATCAAAAGCAAAAATATACAATAGGTGTAGCTGTAGTTCAGCCTAAAAAGAGTCAATTTGCTGCTCAAACATCGGTACCTGTGTTTAAAAAAGCTGTTGAGATAATGGTTGAAGAGGGTTACTTGAGACCTCTACAACCAGATATTGTCAAGTAATCTTGTAGTTCCAACTCTCACTTCAACTAAGATAATCGTATTTCCAATCTCTACATGTGAGAGTTGTTCAAAATCACGATTTAAAACCTCTACATAAAAAACTTCCAAATCTCCAAGAGTGTTTCTCATCTCTTTAATAATCTCTTTTGAATCCAAAATGTTTTTTACAACCATAGCACTTGCTTGACGTAAAGATGACGAAATTTTAAGTGCTTCTTCCCTATCGTTAGGGCTAAGATATGCATTCCTGCTACTTAGTGCCAAGCCATCGCTCTCTCTAACCGTATCTACCGGAATTATCTGAGTACTCATAAACAGCTGCTTTACCATCAAAGAGATTAGGTTTAACTGCTGTGCATCTTTTTTGCCAAAGTAAGCTCTTGTTGGTGTAACTATATTTAAAAGCTTCATCACAACTGTTAAAACACCGTTAAAATGCGAAGGTCGGCTATTACCCTCTAAAACATATCCTCTAACTTTTGGAGCGCATAATGTCACTTCATCATTGGTGTACATATCTGCTACATGTGGAAAGAAAAGAATATCTACTCCGCTTAATTTACATATCTGCTTGTCAGCTTCATCTCTCTTAGGATATTTATCTAAATCTTCACCTTTTAAAAACTGTGTCGGGTTTAAAAAAATAGATACCACAACCAATTCATTTTGCTCTTTAGCTTTTTTTATAAGTGAAATGTGCCCTTGATGCAGTGCCCCCATTGTTGGGACAAAACCGATAGTTCGGTTTCCTTGAAAAGATGTAGAATTATTTTCACCTTTTAAATACTCTTTTAATTCTAATGGACAAGAGATAATCTTCATTTTAAGCCTCAATTCAATATAATCGCAATTATACTACAAAACATGAAGCTTTAGTCGCCCAAGCGGCGCTAGCGGAGTAAAAGGAATTTTATTCCTTTTAAGGGACTAATCAATGGACAACTACGAATATACAGAACTTTTAAAAAACTTAAAAATTAAAATGGAAAACATCACCGGTGTTGTTGAGCCTACAAAACTTAAAGCCAGACTTAAAGAAATAGAAGAGCTAGAAAATAATCAAGAATTTTGGGATGATGCAAGCAATGCTGCAATCGTACAGCAAGAGAAGACAAAGTGCCAAAGAAAGCTCGATAAATACTTCGTAGCCAATAATGCAATACTTGATGCAAAAGAACTATATGATATGGCAAAAGAAGAGAGTGATGATGACTCTATAAACGAGTGTTTTGAAGGTGCAGAGGAACTTAAACAGCAAATTTTAAAAATGGAAATAGAAGTTCTTCTCAGCGGAGAGATGGACTCAAATAATGCCATACTATCAATACATCCCGGAGCTGGAGGGACAGAGTCACAGGACTGGGCTTCAATGTTACTTCGCATGTATAAACGCTTTGCGGAGAGAAACGGTTTTTCAGTTGAAGTTCTTGACTACCAGTCGGGAGAAGAAGCAGGGATTAAAGATGCTTCAATCCTTATAAAAGGTGAAAATGCGTATGGATACCTAAAGGTTGAAAACGGTATTCACAGACTTGTAAGAATATCTCCATTTGATTCAAACGCTAAACGACACACCTCTTTTTCCTCTGTCATGGTTTCTCCTGAGGTTGATGATGACATAAACATAGTAGTAGAGGATAAAGACATTCGTATAGATACTTACCGCTCTAGTGGAGCTGGCGGACAACATGTAAACAAAACCGAATCTGCTATTAGAATAACACACATAGCAACGAATGTCGTAGTTCAGTGTCAAAACGACAGAAGTCAGCACAAAAATAAAGCAACAGCTATGAAGATGTTAAAATCAAGACTATACGAGCTAGAACTTGAAGCACAAAAAGCTGAGCTGGCAGGTGTATCTAAAAGCGAGATAGGCTGGGGACACCAGATTCGCTCTTACGTTATGCAACCGTATCAGCAGGTTAAAGACACGAGAAGCAATGAAGCTTACTCTAATATTTCAGGTATTTTAGATGGTGATATTGGAGAGATGATTGAGGGTGTGCTTATTGCACAGAATCGTTCTCACGCTTAATAAAGCTATAGCCTAGGAACCCAATTCCAAAAATCATAGCTATTATTGTCAGGTACTCTCTTTGTTTTGCCTGTGTGTTTTTTAGTTCCTCTAAAATTTTTGCACTGCTTGATTTTTTGGGGTTTTTAGAATTTCCAGCCGAACCCCTCACATGAGCTTCCATCCTTGCTACATTTGCCGCTGCAATCTCATTTTGAGTATATCCCTCTTTTGGAGCAGACCAAAAATGTACAATGAAACCAATCATTAGCATTAGCACGCCCAAACTTCTTAAGATTAATATTTTATATTTTGTAAATATTTCTTTCATTGTATACCTTTTTATAAAGCAAATTATGTCAAACTTCGCATATGAATATACTTAAAGAATTTCTAACAAATGACAAATGTTCATATTTGCAGAATCAACACCAAACAACTTACTATAAAGTAATCGAAGAGTGTTCTACGCAACAATGCCAGGATTTTATAGAACGTGGCTATAGACGATTTGGTAAGATGTATTTTAGACCGATTTGTTCTACATGTAATGAGTGTAAAAGTGTAAAAATTGACGTTGATAATTTTGAATTTTCCAAATCACAAAGAAGAGTTATAAAGAAAGCTTCAAATATCAAAAGCTATATTCAAAGACCTACTATAAGTAAAACCCATTTAGAACTCTTTGAGAAGTACCATTTAAATATGAAAGATAAAAAAGGGTGGGAGTACACTCAGTCTACTCCTGAAGCGTACTACAGATCATTTGTAGATTCTCACAATGATTTTGGGTATGAAGTTTTATATTATGATGAAGATAGACTAATCGGTGTCGATTTAATAGATATATTGAATGATGGAATTTCTTCTATATATTTTTACTATGATCCAGATTATCTGAAATACTCTTTAGGAAAACTCTCCCTCTACAATCAGATACTATTTGCAAAAAGATCTAAAAAAAAGTGGATTTACTTAGGATACTATGTTGAGGATTGCCCTTCTCTCTCGTACAAATCTCACTACAAGCCATACCTCACGCTTCAAGGCAAGCCAGATATAGATCAAGATTATGAGTGGGCATGAATTTTAATTATTTTTCTAACTCTTTTCTCTGATTTTCACGAATCTCCTGCTTTGTTTGTGCAACATTATCATCAAGCAATTTTTCAAGGTTCTCCTGTTCTGCTTTGTCTTTTTTTCTTAATCTTTTAATTTTGGCATCTTCTATTTGCTTTTTTGTAAGTCCTTTTTTTTCACTTTGCATTTTGTCTTGATTTTTATTCTCATCCAAAAGAGTTTTTATAACTCCAGATTCTTCAATCTCTTCACTGTGTTTGAAGTAGTAATCTAAAATTTCTTTCTTATGTTTCTCTGTATTGATAAGTCCAGAATTAATAATAAATACAAATAGTTCATTGTTCCCATCTTTTATAGACGATTTAAGTTTTGCTTCTGCTTCTCTTGCATAACTATTATTTTTTTTAAACAAATATCTTAAAGTTTTTAGATACTCAATTTTGTCTACTTTTATATCTCCTGATTCTATAGCAAACCCTTTTATTTTAGCTTCTTGGACTTCTTTAACATATTTATCTATTTTATCTTCAAGAAGAGAGAACTCAGGGACATCTTTTAACTTTTGTATTAACACGACATTATCATAGACTATATCCCCAATTGTAGAGTATATGGTCGGATTCTCTTGTGAAATCTTAATTTGAGAGAATAAGAGTGTTGCTAAAACGGCTAATATTGCTAATTTTTTCATAAAAACACCTAATTTTTTTTAATTTTTTTAACTATACAAGATATAATAATAGTATGATTAAAAAAATTAAAATTGAACTTTTATACTTCTTAATAATACTTATAGTCTTGGCACTTTTGCAACATCAGGACTTACTCACATCACCACTTAAGAGAATCGACTTGATGAGAGAGAAAGAGAATTACTTGCACCCTCTACTTTGGACGTCAATAGTCTACTCCGCAATCGGGGTTTTAAGACTGGCTATTAAATCTATATTTTATTTGAAGAATAGAAACAAAAGTTAACTACTGATAAATCGTCAATTTTTGGTTTATTTGTAGGGAAAGTTAATACTTCCAAAGGAAGTATTAATTGGAGTAGGACTAGCCGTTTCTCTTTTTCTGAATCTCTTCAGAAACATTCTTTGGAACTTCTTCATAGTGATCAAATTCCATTGAGTATGTTGCACGTCCTTGAGTTGCAGAACGAAGGTCTGTTGAATAACCGAACATTTCAGCAAGTGGAACAAATGCATCTACAATTTTGTTACCTGAACGGTCACCCATATTGTTTATTTGTCCACGACGACGGTTAAGGTCACCGATTACATCACCCATATAGTCTTCAGGAACTTCAACTTCAACTTTCATCATTGGCTCTAAGATTGAAGGCTTAGCCTTACGACAAGCTTCTTTGAAACCCATTGATGCTGCAAGTTTAAATGCCATCTCATTCGAGTCAACATCGTGGTATGAACCATCATAAAGTACAACATCGATATCTTCCATTGGGTAACCAGCAAGAACACCAGCAGACATAGACTCTTTACATCCTTTTTCAACAGCAGGAATATACTCTTTAGGAACAGTTCCACCTTTGATTTCATTGTGAAATACAAAACCAGTACCAGCTTCACCTGGAGAAACAGTAAGATAAACATGTCCAAATGCACCACGACCACCAGATTGTTTAGCATACTTGTACTCTTGGTTAACTTTCTCTTTAATTGACTCACGGTAAGAAACCTGTGGAGCACCAACTTCAGCATCAACAGAAAATTCTCTTTTCATACGGTCAACAAGAATTTCAAGGTGTAACTCACCCATACCAGAAATAATAGTTTGACCAGTCTCTTCATCAGTATTAACTCTGAAAGATGGATCTTCAGCAGCAAGCTTGCTTAGTGCAATACCCATTTTTTCCTGGTCAGCTTTAGTTTTTGGCTCAACAGCAACTGAGATAACTGGCTCAGGGAAATCCATTCTCTCTAATACAACTTTTTGACCTATAACTAATGTATCACCCGTAGTAGTTGCTTTAAGACCAACAACTGCACCGATTTCACCAGCGTAAATCTCTTTAACTTCTTCACGCTTGATAGCATGCATTTTTACGATACGCCCAATTCGCTCTTTTTTGTCTTTCGTAGTATTATGAACAAATGAACCTGCTTCTAATGAACCACGGTAAACACGGATAAAAGTAAGTACACCAACAAATGGATCTGTCATAATTTTAAAAGCCAATGCTGCGAAATCACCTTCGTTAGTAGATGGAACTGCAACATGAACTTCTTCATCATCCATCATAGTACCAGTAATTGGCGCACACTCTGCTGGAGCTGGAAGGTAAGCAACAACTGCATCAAGTAAAGTTTGAATACCTTTGTTTTTAAACGCTGTACCACAAGTCATAGGAACAATTGCCATACCAAGAGTAGCTGCTTTTATAGCTGCACAAATCTCTTCTTCTGAAATCTCTTCACCGTCTAAGAATTTTTCTGCAAATTCATCATTACCATCAACTTCAGATAATGATTCAAGCATTTTTTCTCTATATTCATCAGCTCTATCTTGTAGGTTAGCAGGAATCTCTTCAACGTGATAGTTTGAACCCATTGCTGCATCTTTATCCCATACAATTGCTTTCATCTTTACAAGATCAATAACGCCGTCAAACTCAGCTTCGGCACCTATTGGTAATTGAATAGGAACAGGATTACCTTTTAGACGGTCACGTATTTGACGCTCAACTTCGTAAAAATCTGCACCTGTTCTATCCATCTTGTTAACAAAAACAATTGATGGAACTTTATAACGGTTTCTTTGTCTCCAAACTGTTTCTGATTGAGGCTGAACACCACCAACAGCACAGAATACTGAAACAGCACCATCTAGTACACGCATAGAACGCTCAACTTCAATAGTAAAGTCAACGTGACCCGGAGTATCAATTATATTAATTTGTTTACCGTCCCACTCACAAGTTGTTGCAGCAGAAGTAATAGTAATACCTCTTTCTTGTTCTTGTTCCATCCAGTCCATAGTAGCAGCACCATCATGAACCTCGCCAATTTTATGCTCACGACCTGTATAGAATAAAATTCTTTCAGTTGCAGTAGTTTTACCAGCATCAATATGTGCTGCAATACCTATGTTTCTTACGTCTTCTAATTTATGTGATCTTGCCATTTTTATAATGCCTTAAAGTGATTTATTTATAGAGTTGGACCTCTTTCATAAATAGACTCTGTCTATTTGCAAAAGAGGTCATTGAGGAATTCCCAACCAAATGGCTAGGAGACTCCGCTCAAGGATTAAAGATTACCAGCGATAGTGAGCAAATGCTTTATTTGCTTCAGCCATACGGTAAGTATCTTCTTTTTTCTTAAATGCATTACCTTTATCAGATGACGCATCCATTAATTCATTTGCTAATCTCTCAGCCATAGTTCTTTCATTTCTCTTACGAGAAGAATCAATTAACCATCTGATAGATAGTGATAGTTGACGTACCGGGCGTACTTCTACTGGAACTTGATATGTAGCACCACCAACACGGCGACTTTTTACTTCAATAATAGGTTTAATGTTTTCAATAGCTTCATTAAAAGTATCAATACCTGTTTTTTCACCACGAGAGCTAATGATATCCATTGCACTGTAAATGATTTTTTCAGCTGTACTTTTTTTACCATCGTACATAATTTTATTTATAAACTTCGTTAAAATTTTGCTTCCATAAACAGGATCTGGCATTATTTCACGAACGGGAGCTTTTCTTCTTCTCATTTGTAATTTTCCTTACTTCAATTTTTTCAAATTTACTCAAAATATATCACTAAAGATATATCCTGTGCTCGCTTGATATATTTATATTTAAACTTCTATTAAAAGTTATCTATTTTTTAGGTCTCTTAGTTCCATATTTAGAACGAGCAACTTTACGATTTGCAACACCAGCTGTATCTAAAGCACCACGAACGATATGATACTTAACACCAGGTAAATCTTTAATACGACCACCACGTACAAGTACGATTGAGTGCTCTTGAAGGTTGTGACCCTCACCACCGATATAAGAAATAACTTCAAAACCTGAAGTTAAACGAACTTTTGCAACTTTTCTTAAAGCCGAGTTAGGTTTTTTTGGTGTTGTCGTGTAAACACGTGTACAAACACCGCGACGCTGTGGACACGATACTAGAGCTGGTGATTTAGATTTCTTAACCACACGTTTACGCTCATTACGTATCAATTGATTGATTGTAGGCATACAATTCCTTTACTTTATTTTCCAGTAGAATTTAATTCTCTAATTTTCAGAGAATTATAGACACGTGATGGTACATAAAAAGTGATTAAAGTTAGCTTATTTTAAGTGTGGATTAATATTTATATTTTAAAGGAGGTATATTAGTAACTACGCAAAGCGCAGCTACTATAGACAGAGAGTTTATATAAAACTACTCTGAATCGATATTAAACATGATTTCTTGATCTTTATAGATACCTGTTCCAACTGGTATAGTTCTACCAATGATAACATTCTCTTTAAGGTCATTAAGATCATCAATCTTTGCAGATACTGCAGCTTCTGTCAATACTTTTGTAGTATCTTGGAAAGATGCAGCAGATATTATACTATCAGCTGAAACAGCTGCTCTAGTAATACCAACCAAGAATGGCTCTGCTATAGCTGGGCGACCACCAAGTCTAGTGATTTTTTCATTCTCTTGTGCAAATTTAGCTTTAGAAACTAAATCTCCTTCAATAAACTTAGTATCTCCAGATTTAACAATCTTAATTTGTCTAAGCATTTGAGTAAAAATTACTTCAATATGCTTATCAGCAATATTAACACCTTGAGAACGGTATACTTGTTGTACTTCACTTACTAAATAGTTATAAAGTGCTTTAACACCCATAATACGAAGTAGTTCATGTGAAGAGATAATACCAGAAGTAAGTCTTTCACCAGCATGTACAAAGTCACCTTGCGCAACAACTGCTACATGTGATTTATCTACAAAGTACTCTTTAATAATTCCATTGTCACTACTAACAATGATTCTAACTTTTCCACGAAGCAATTTACCAAAACTTACTGTTCCATCTATTTCAGAAATAAGTGCAGTAGCCTTTGGACGACGTCCTTCAAAAAGTTCAGATACACGAGGAAGACCTCCTGTAATATCGCTTGATTTTTGAAGTGCTTTTGGTGTTTTTGCAATTATATCTGCTACCTTTACTGTTGCGCCATCTTCTACATATATAGATGATTTTGATTCAATTTGGTATCTCAAAAGCTCACCATCTTCACTAGCAAGTACAATTGTCGGTTTATACTCAGCAGATAAGTGATCGTTTATCATTAAACGTGTTTTACCTGTAAGCTCGTCATATTGTTCGCTTGCTGTTGTTCCAACAATGATATCTTCAAATTTAACTACACCATTTGTCTCAGATATAACTGGGTTTGAGTATGGATCCCATTCAGCAATTACAGTTGACTCATCACTCTTTGGTTTAGCAATAAGTGTAGTTGAATCAACAGCAGCATCATCTGAAGCAACAATAACAGATCCGCGAGCTACATAATGTCTTACAGCTTCACGGTTATTTGTATCAACTACAGTTGCGAAAAGACCTTTTTCAACTACTTCATAACCTGATTTAAGACCTTCAAATCTCTCAAGGAAGTCACCTTTAAGTAAAAAGTACTTAACAGTACCCTCTTCTTTAGCATATATCTTTTGAGTGACTGGAGCACCATCTTTTACTAATAATTCAGAAGCGTACGGAACACGACTTGGTACATTCCACCCATCTTTAATTGTTTCAACAATAGATTCAGATTCTGCTACCTCAGAACCACTTTCATAAGGGAAGTAGTATTTACCTTCAATCTGCCCACCTACTCCAGCAAGTTCATTAGGCTTAGCAATCTCATTTTTACGAAGTGAATATCTAACCGTCTCATTTTTAGAAGATATACTAATAACAACTTCATCATGAATTGTTTGAATATTCAACTTTCCTGAGAATGGAGCTTTAATTTTTGGTTCAACTAATAATACAGCTGCATTTCTACGATTTGCAACTATACTTCTTCCTTCTTTAGAAGAGTATGTTTTAACATTGTAATAACGTATAAAACCCTCTTTTGTAGCTACAACTTGTCTCTCTTGAGCAGTCGAACTTGCAGTTCCACCAACGTGGAATGTTCTAAGTGTAAGCTGAGTACCCGGCTCACCAATTGACTGAGCAGCAATAATACCTACAGCCTCACCAGTACGAACAATATGTCCTGTTGCAAGGTTAACACCATAACAAAGTGCACAAATTCCATTTTGACTTTTACATGTAGTCGGTGTTCTAATATGAGCTGTTTTTATGCCCGCTTCAGAAATTACTTGTGCAGAAATTTCATCAAGCAGAGTTCCCTCAGCAAAAAGAATTTCATTACTAATAGGATCTATAACATCATCAGCTAGAACTCTACCATTTAGTCTATCTTCTAAAGACTCAATAAGTGTATTTTGATCAGATATATCTGAAATTTCAATACCTTCATGAGTATGACAGTCATGTTCTACAATCTTAACATTTTGAGCAACATCAACAAGCTTACGAGTCAAATAACCTGCATTAGCTGTCTTTAGTGCTGTATCGGCAAGACCTTTTCTAGCACCGTGAGTTGAAATAAAGTACTCAATTACGTTCAGACCCTCTTTAAAGTTTGAAATAATCGGTGTCTCAATAATATCACCACTTGGTTTAGCCATAAGACCACGCATACCAGCTAACTGACGAATTTGTGCAGCAGAACCACGAGCACCAGAATCTGCCATCATATGGATTGAATTGAATCCATCTTTATCTGTTTGAACCAAATCCATCATCTGAGTAGCAAGAGTATTGTTTGTATCTGTCCAAACATCAATAATTTTATTATATCTCTCTTGTTCTGTCAAAAGACCAGCTTCGTACTGTTTTTGAATCTCTATAACTCTGTTTTTAGATTCAGTTATTTTAGCAGCCTTAGTCTCAGGAATAATAATATCAGCTATAGATATTGATACTCCAGATTCAGTTGCATGCTTAAAACCTAAATCTTTAAGATTATCAAGGAATGTTGCTGTTATGCCTATTCCACCATGTTTTTGAACATAATCAACAGTTTCATTAATAGCTTTTTTCTTCATAACTCTGTTCCAAAGTTCAATTGGAACAAACTTAGGCAATACAGCTTTAAGAAGCATACGACCAGCAGTTGTGTGAATTATTCTTCCATCAACACGCGTTCTTATTTTTGCATGTATGTCAAGTGCGTCATGTTCAATAGCAATTCTAATTTCATCAACGTTTGCAAAAAGTTTATTTGAACCCTTAACACCATTTTTTTCTAACGTTATATAGTAAATACCAAGAACCATATCTTGAGATGGTGTAGCTATCGCCTTACCAGATGCTGGAAGTAAAATATTCATAGATGCTAACATTAAAACTTTTGCTTCTGCAATTGCTGCAGAACTCAAAGGTATATGTACAGCCATCTGATCTCCATCAAAATCGGCATTGAACGCAGCACAAACCAACGGATGAAGCTGAATAGCTTTACCGTCAATCAGTTTTGGATGGAATGCTTGAATCGACAACTTATGAAGTGTTGGTGCACGGTTAAGAAGTACAGGATAACCATCAACTATCTCAGCTAGACACTCCCAAACTTCATTTGTTTTATCATCAATCATGTTTTTTGCGGCTTTTACTGTTGTAGCATAACCTTTTTCTTCAAGCTTAGCAATCAAATGTGGCTTAAACAGCTCTAAAGCCATTTTTTTAGGTAAACCACACTGATCCATACGAAGATTTGGACCAACAACAATTACAGAACGACCTGAAAAGTCAACACGCTTACCAAGTAAGTTTTGACGAAAACGCCCCTGCTTACCTTTAATAATTTCACTTAAAGATTTAAGTGGACGCTTGTTAGCACCTTTTACTGCGTTTGCACGACGACCATTGTCAAACAGTGCATCAACAGATTCTTGAAGCATTCTTTTTTCATTTCTAACAATAATCTCAGGTGCTTCAAGTTCAACTAAACGCTTTAGTCTTTGGTTACGGTTAATAACTCTTCTGTATAAATCATTTACATCAGAAACAGCAAATTTACCACCATCTAGAGAAACAAGAGGTCTTAAATCTGGTGGAAGAACAGGTAAAACTGTTAACATCATCCAAGCAGGATTATTTCCACTATTTAAAAATGACTCTATTACTTTCAATCTTTTAGCAATAGTCTTTCTTTTAGCTTCACTTTTTGTAAGTTCAATATCCTCTTTAAGTTGTGTAAATGCATCAACTAAATCAATTGAATCTAATAAATCGCGAATAACTTCACCACCCATACGAGCAGCAAAGCCTAATTCACCAAATCTTTGAACTAAAGTACGGTATTGCTCTTCATTTAAAACATCATATTTTAAAACTGGTGTTTTTGCTTCAGCATCATAGTATGCTTCTCCACCAGACTCAACAATATATGCTTCATAATAAAGTACACGTTCAAGGTCTTTCATTTTAATACCAAGAAGAGTACCGATTCTTGAAGGCAATGAACTAACATACCAAATATGAGCTACTGGTGTAACAAGTTCGATGTGACCCATACGGATACGACGAACTTTAGTGCTTGTTACTTCAACACCACACTTCTCACACACAACACCCTTGTAGCGCATTTTTTTATATTTACCACAAAGACACTCATAGTCACGTACTGGACCAAAAATCTTTGCACAAAATAGACCATCACGCTCAGGCTTAAGTGTACGATAATTAATAGTTTCAGGCTTTTTTACTTCACCATGACTCCAAGACATAACTTTCTCTGGAGACGCTAAACGAAACTGCAGTTGTTTTATATCTTTTGGTCTTTTATCTTCAGTTACTTCAATAGGTACTAGTTTACTCATTGTCTTCAACCTCGTCAAAAATTTCTACATCAAGAGCTAATGATTGAAGCTCTTTAGTTAATACAAATAGTGTTTCAGGGATACCAGAAGCTGGTATCAATTCACCTTTTGTAATTGCTTTATATGCACGAACACGACCATCAACATCATCAGATTTGATAGTTAACATCTCTTTTAAAACAGCAGAAGCTCCATAAGCTTCAAGAGCCCAAACTTCCATCTCTCCAAATCTTTGTCCACCAAATAGTGCTTTACCACCAACTGGTTGTTGAGTTACTAAAGAGTATGGTCCAGTTGAACGAGCATGAATTTTCTCATCAACAAGGTGATGAAGCTTAAGAATATACATGTAACCTACATTAACACGCTCTTTTATCTTCTCGCCTGTTAATCCGTTATAAAGTACTACTTTACCGTCACTATCCATTTTAGCTAGTTCAAACAGTTTTTCAAACTCGGCAGCATTAACACCTTCAAAAATCGGAGTGGCAAACCTAACACCATTTGACCAATCACGTGCGTACTTTAGAAATTTTTCATCACTCATCTCACCAATAACATGTTTAGCATTCATCATACCTGCAACATCTGCTATCTCAATCATTTTAGAGCGAAGATTTTGTATAAAATCTTTTTGCTTTGTCTCAAATTGTTCTAATATTTGGTTACCAAGTTCACGACCTGCCATACCTAAATGCATCTCTAAAATTTGACCAATATTCATACGAGATGGAACACCAAGTGGATTAAGACAAACATCTACACTTCTTCCATCTTCCATATATGGCATGTCAACTTCTGGTACGATTATTGAAACAATACCTTTATTTCCGTGACGACCAGCCATTTTATCACCAACTTTTAGCTGACGTTTAGTAGCAATATAAACTTTTACATACTTAACAACACCATTTGGCAAGATATCATCTTTTTCTAAAATAGTTAGTTTCTCTTCATGCTCATCGCGGAAAAGTCTTTTCTCTTTTTGAAAATAGTTTTTAGTTTTATTATATTCATCTTGAATTGCTTCACTGAATGATTTAATAATTGCATTCATTGCAAAACGATTTACTTCAACTAAATCATTACCGTTTATAATATCTCCAGCTTTATAATCAGTATCTCCTATTTTAATAGCAGAAACTAAAGCCTCTTTTGTTAAAAGTTTAGTAACTCTTAACATCTCCTCTTTATCTATCATAAGAAGTCTATCATAGTGCTCACGCTCTAAATAGTCACGCTCTTCTTTCTCAAGTTCTAGTGCACGAGGATCTTTGTCATAACCTTTTTTTGTAAAGATTTTAACATCAACAACAACACCTTCCATACTTGGAGGACAGTAAAGTGATTTGTTTATAACATGTCCAGCTTTTTCGCCGAAAATTGCACGAAGAAGACGCTCTTCTGGAGTTGGCTTTACTTCACCTTTTGGAGAAACTTTACCAACTAAAATCATACCGCCAGAAACAGTTGTACCAATTTTAACGATACCACTCTCATCCAAATGAGACAACTCATCATCTCTAACATTTGGAATATCACGAGTAATCTCTTCTACACCATGTTTAAGTTCTCTAGCTTCAACTTCTTTTTCATAAATATGAACAGATGTAAAAGCATCTTTACGAATAAGTCTCTCTGAGATTACGATTGCATCCTCAAAGTTATAACCATTCCAAGGCATAAAGGCAACCATTGCATTAACACCAAGTGCTAGCTCACCTTGATCCATATTTGGACCATCTGCAATTATCTGACCTTTTTCAACTCTTTCACCAACATTAACAATTGGCTTTTGAGCAAAAGATGTGTTTTGATTGGTACGAAGATTTTTTTGTAATGGGTAGTAATCTATATAGATTTCTCCATCATCATCTCCCATAACATAAACATGTTTTCCATCCACTTTTTCAACAACACCAGAACGTTTTGCTTTCACACACTCCCAAGAGTCTCTTGCAACAAGCTTCTCAACACCTGTTCCAACAATAGGTGCAAGCGGTCTCAAAAGAGGAACAGCTTGACGTTGCATGTTTGAACCCATTAGTGCACGATTGGCATCATCATGCTCCAAGAATGGAATAAGAGAGGCTGCAACACCAACAACCATACTTGATGATAAATCAGCATACTCACACTCAATAGATGGACGAAGTAAAATTTCACCATCCATTCTTGTTGTAACCAATTTATCTATAAATTGCCCATCTTCATCATATTTGTTTGATGCAGCAGCAATCTTTTTGCCCTCTTCTTGAGTAGCTGTAAGATAAATAATTTCAGATGTAACTTTTCCATCTTTCATTACTTTATATGGTGCTTCAATAAATCCATGCTCATTAACTTTAGAGTAAGTAGCCAAAGTATTGATAAGACCAATGTTTTGACCCTCTGGAGTCTCAATTGGACATATTCTTCCATAGTGAGTCGGATGAACGTCACGCACTTCAAAACCAGCACGCTCTTTAACTAAACCACCCTCACCTAGAGCCGATAAACGGCGCTTATGAGTAACTTCTGACAATGGATTTGTTTGGTCCATAAACTGTGAAAGTTGTCCACCAGAGAAAAACTCCATAATTGTTGATGTAATCATCTTTGAGTTAATTAAATCATGAGGCATTAACTCAGACATAGGTCCACTCATCGTAGATAATTTGTCACGAATAGCTTTTTGCATCTTAACTAAACCATTATGTAACTCATTTCCTAAAAGTTCACCAATAGAACGAATACGACGATTACCTAAGTGATCTCTATCATCAATGTGACCTTGTCCATTTTTAACTTTAATAACATACTTTACAGATTCTATAACATCTTCATGAGTTAAAACAGTTACGTATTCAGGAATATTAAGACCAAGTTTATGATTCATTTTCATACGACCAACCTTAGTCAGGTCATATCTCTCTGGATCAAAGAAAAGTTGATTAACAAAAGTCTTAGCAGCCTCTTTAGTAACAGGCTCTCCTGGTCTCATAACTTTATAAATACGAATAGCTGAAAGGTCATTCTCATCTTCAATATTTTCAGTTTGCTTTAATAACTTAAGTGAATCGGCATCAGCATTAAATGCGTTAATAATAGAACCATCGACACCTTCAGCTAAGTCATTTGCAATTTTAAAATTACTTACACCTAGCTCAGCCATCTTTTTAAGTTTACTCTCATCAATACGAGTCATAGTGTCAAAAAGAATTTCACCTGTTTCAGGGTCAATGATTGGTTCCGCTATATTACGATCAAGCAAAATTTCAAGTGGATATTCCACTTCTTTAAGACCATCATCAAGAAATTTCTGTGCTTTATTAGCTGATAATCTTTTTCCAGCTGGCACTAAAATTTGACCGTTTATATCAACTAAGTCATAACTCAATCTTGTTCCGTAATCACTTGGATTAAAAGTCATCGAAAATTTATTATCTACTATTTTAATTGTTTGAATAGGATAAAACAGTTTTAAAATATCTTGCTTAGAGTAACCAAGTGCACGAAACATAATAGTTACAGGAACTTTACGACGCTTATTAATTCTCATATATAAAATATCTTTAGGGTCATACTCAAAATACAACCATGATCCACGGTCAGGTATAATCTGTCCAGTATAAATAAGTTTATTTCCTGATGTTGTAGACTCTTCTTCTTTAAAGATTACACCTGGCGAGCGATGAAGTTGGTTTACAACAACTCTCTCAACACCATTTATAATAAAAGACGTTCTATCTGTCATAAGCGGAATATCACGAACAAAAATACTTTGTTCTTTGATATCTTTAACACCTAATTTTTCTTTTGTGTTTTCATCTCTGTCCCAAAGCACAAGACGTGTTTTCATTCTTAATGATACAGCATAAGTAAGACCACGCTCCATGCATTCTCTAACTGTATATTTCGGTTTCCCAACATCAGAACCAATATATTCTATAGTAAGTCTATTTTGAGTATCATGAATTGGAAATACTGACTGAAATACTGTCTCAACACCGCTATCTGATCTATCTTTATCATCAAGCATTAAAAAATTATTATACGAACTTTGTTGAAGTTGTAATAAATTTGGTACTTCTATCTGTTGAGGAGTTTTAGAGAAGTCTACACGAAGACGATTTCCGGAGTATAAAGTGTTTAACATAGGCTACCTCGATGAGTTGTTATTAGGACTTAATCTTAAAGATTAAGTTTATCGTATCCAAGCGTCCTTAGATAGATTTTGAGCTCTCTATAAGAGCTCCATTTTACAGTGCTTATAAACGACATAAGGGCACTTTTACGAAGTGATAAAAATCTCTTCGTAAAAGCGCCCATAAATGCAGGGCCGAAGCCCTAGCAATTTAGTTAAAAACTATTTAACTAATACTGTAGCACCAGCTTCTTCAAGCTCTTTTTTAGCTGCTTCTGCAGTCTCTTTATCAACACCCTCTTTAATAGTTGATGGTAAAGCTTCTGTTGCGTCTTTAGCCTCTTTAAGGCCTAAACCTGTAAGAGCACGAACAACTTTAATAACACCGATTTTCTTAGCACCAGCATCAGTGATAATAACATCAAACTCAGTTTGTGCTTCTTCAGAAGCACCACCAGCAGCAACAGCAGCACCAGCTACTGGTTGAGCAGATACACCAAATTTTTCTTCAAATTCTTTAACAAGTGCAGAAAGTTCTAAAACAGAAAGTCCTGAGATAAATTCTAATACGTCTTCTTTAGTTACAGCCATAATTTTCTCCATTATGTAAATTATTATGATGATAAATATCATCTATATTGTTAAAAGCTATTAAGCTTCCTCTTTTTTTTGTCTTAGTGCGTCTAGCCCGATTGTAAAACATGTAATTGGCGCCATCCAAGTAGCAGCAAGCATTGCAAGCAACTCTTCACGACCTGGAAGTTTAGCAAATGCTTCAACCATAGCAGCATCAGCTGGTACACGGTCAACATAAGCAGACTTAATTACAAATTTTTCATTATCTTTAGCAAAATCAGAAACTACTTTAGAAGCGGCAACAGAATCTGCACCCCATACTAAAATATTAGTATCTACTAGCTCAACACCTGTTAACTCAGCATTAGAAAGTGCGATTGTTGCTAAAGTATTTTTAACAACTTGTACTTTTGCTTCTTTTGCGCGAGCAGAATTTCTTAAACCTTCAAGAGCAGAAACGGTCAAACCTTTGTAATCACAAAAGATTACAGTTTGAGCGCTTTTAAACTCATTTGAAAGTACTTCAATAATTTCAGCTTTTTGTGTTTTTGTCATAGAATATCTCCTTTCCAGACAACACTTCAACAGGAATGCTACAAATGTAGCATATTAAGCATTTGCTCCTATATCTCTAGTCCATAAAATGCAGTTACGAAAGTAGTAACTTTATAGTGTCTTAAAAAATATTAAGACACTAAAAACTACTAATTATTTTAAATCCATCAATTCCATAACATCAAGCTTAAGAGCAGGACTCATAGTTAACGAAAGTGCTCCATTTTTAATGTAGCGACCCTTTGCAGAAGCAGGCTTTTGCTTATTGATAGCTCTTACGAAAGAAACTAGATTTTCAGCAATTTTAGTTGCTTCAAAACTTGCTTTACCAATACCAGCGTGAATATTTCCTTTTTTATCAACACGGAAACTCACTTGACCACCTTTAACGTTAGTAACAGCAGTTGCAACATCAGGAGTTACAGTACCAGTTTTAGGGTTAGGCATCATACCTTTTGGTCCTAGAATACGACCAATTTGACCAACAAGACCCATACAATCTGGAGCAGCAACTACTACATCAAAATTGAAGATTCCATCTTTTATTTGTTGTACTAAATCATCAGTACCAACTATATCAGCGCCAGCAGCTCTAGCTTCATCAGCCTTAACACCCTTAGCGAAAACAGCAACACGAACAGTTTTACCTGTACCATGAGGTAATACAACTGCACCACGAATCATCTGGTCAGCATGTCTTGGATCAACATTTAGGTTAAGCGCAACTTCAACTGTTTCGTCAAATTTTGCACTTACTAAATCTTTTACACTGCTTGAAGCATCATTAACATTATATGCTTTAGTTAAATCTATTTTCTCTATTAATTGTTTATATCTTTTACTCATTATCAAATTCTCCTATGTAATTCTGCCACAAAATTTTTACATCATTGTGGTCGATGATTTATGCAGATATTAATCTACTACTTGAATACCAATTGAACGAGCAGAACCAGCTAAAGTATGAGCTGCCATCTCTCTGTCATCTGTATTTAAATCTTTAATTTTTTTATCTACAACTTCCATTAATTGTGCACGAGTGATTTTTCCAACTATGTTTTTAAGTGGATTATCTGTACCTTTTTTAAGTCCTGCAGCATGCATCAATAAAGCTGATGCTGGTGGTTGCTTAGTGATAAAAGTAAAACTCTTATCAGTATAAACAGTGATAATAACAGGAACTTTGAATCCCATTTTATCTTTTGTTTTTTCATTGAATGCTTTAGTAAATTCCATGATGTTAACACCACGTTGTCCTAAAGCTGGTCCTACTGGTGGTGCAGGTGTTGCTGCACCTGCATTAATGTGTAGCTTAATATAGCTTGCAATTTTTTTTGCCATTTTTTTTCCTTTTTTTTGATTTAAATTATTTTTTCAACTTGAGTGTAAGAGATATCAACCGGAGTTGCTCTACCAAAAATTAAAACATTAAGCTTTAGAGTTCCATGCTCTAAGTCATACTCATCTACTGTTGCAGTAAAGTTTGCAAAAGGGCCATCTGTTATACGCACTGTCTCACCATTGTCAAAAAATACTTTTGGTTTAGGTGCTGCACGATTATTAACACGGTCAAGTATTACATTAATATCATGTTCACTTAATGGTGTAGGTGTATTTCCTTCACCAATGAACCCTGATACTTTTGGAATACTTTGTATAAGATGTTGAATTTCAGTATTTAAGTCAATTCTTGCAAAAACATAACCTGAGTATAAAGAGCGCTCAGATATTTTTTTCTTACCATCTTTAACTTCAATAACATCTTCCGTTGGAACTATTACATCTGTTATAAACTCTTGCAAACCCATCTCTTCAATTATATTAAGTAGAGCGATGCGAACAGCTTTTTCACTTCCGTATGTTTGTATAGAGTACCACTGGTGCTTACTTGTTGTATTTTCCACTATTACCCCTTAACCTAAAATTGCTGACATAAACGATGACATAACCAAGTCAACTAAAGCTAAAAAAGCAGCTATAACTGTCACGACTATTACAACTGAAATATAAGCTTGCTTAACTTGTCCTTTTGTAGGAAAGATAACCTTGCTTAGTTCTAATCTTGCATTTTTTATATGTGTATTTAAATTCATTAAACTTTCCTAATAGTCATTAATTACAGATAAAGCTCTAAAGCTTTACAAATAATTAATGTGGCAGGCGTGGAGGGACTCGAACCCCCAGCACCCGGATTTGGAATCCGGTGCTCTACCATTGGAGCTACACGCCTATTCATCAACAATAAGTTCAAGCCAATATGGCTTAAACTTAAATTGCAACTATATTACAGTTTCATCTCTTTGTGAACAGTATGCTCACGACAAAACTTGCAATATTTATTTACTGAAAATTTTTCAGTATGAGTTTTTTTGTTTTTAGTTGTGTGATAGTTACGACGAGTACACTTTTCACATCCTAAATGTATTGCTTCTCTCATATTATTAACCTTTTAGATGATTTTGCTAATTCACAAATTGTGAATTAAGCAAGAATCTCAGCTACAACACCAGCACCAACAGTTCTTCCACCCTCACGAATAGCGAACTTAGTACCTTTTTCCATAGCGATTGGGTGAATCAAATCAACAGTAATACTAACATTGTCACCTGGCATAACCATCTCTGTACCTTCTGGTAAAGTGATAGCACCTGTAACGTCTGTAGTACGTACATAGAATTGTGGACGATAGTTTGTGAAGAATGGTGTATGACGACCACCCTCATCTTTACTTAGTACATAGATTTCAGCTGTAAACTTAGTATGAGGATTGATAGTCTTTGGTTTACAAAGAACTTGACCACGCTCAACATCATCTTTACCGATACCACGAACAAGGATTCCACAGTTATCACCAGCAAGAGCTTCTGTCATCTCTTTACGGAACATTTCAATACCAGTTACAGTTGTATTTTGAGTATCTCTAATACCAACGATTTCAATTGGATCACCAATTTTAACTGTTCCACGCTCGATACGTCCAGTAACAACTGTACCACGACCAGAGATTGAGAAAACGTCCTCAACAGGCATTAAGAAGTCTTTATCTGTTTCACGAGGTGGTTCAGGAATGAACTCATCTACTGTTTTCATTAGTTTTTGAATCTTTGCAGACCATTCACCAAGAGTACCAGTTTTAGCTTCAGCAAGAGCTAAAGTTGCAGAACCTGTAGTGATTGGAGTATCGTCACCTGGGAAATCATACATGTCTAAAAGTTCACGAATTTCCATCTCAACTAACTCTAATAACTCTTCATCATCAACCATATCTTCTTTATTCATAAAAACAACTAGGGCAGGAACACCAATTTGCTTAGAAAGAAGAATATGCTCACGTGTTTGTGGCATTGGGCCATCTGCTGCAGATACAACTAGAATTGCACCATCCATTTGAGCAGCACCAGTAATCATGTTCTTAACATAATCCGCGTGACCTGGACAGTCAACGTGTGCATAGTGACGAATATCTGTTTCGTACTCTACATGTGAAGTAGCGATAGTAATACCACGCTCTCTCTCTTCTGGAGCGTTATCGATTGCATCGTAATCCATAAGCTCTGCACCGTTAGTTACTGCTAGTACTGCAGTAATTGCTGCTGTTAATGTTGTTTTACCATGATCAACGTGACCAATAGTACCTATGTTAACATGCGGTTTGTTACGTTCAAATTTTGCTTTTGCCATAGTGTCCTCCGACTTTAATTGTGAATTGAAACGGGATTATACCCAAAAATCATTCAATTATTGCTTAAACTTTTACTAAAATTTATTAAATGGAGCTCACGAGCGGATTTGAACCGCCGGCCTCTTCCTTACCAAGGAAGTGCTCTACCCCTGAGCCACGAGAGCATCTTAATGAAAATAGCATATTTAAGTTAAGCAATAATTGCATAATTTTTATTTTATTATTAGTTTTTTGATTAGATTTTAAGCTGTTATAGATATTTGATATACAAATATTATTTATGAAGTAATTCTTGTTGAAATTGTACTTCAGCTTCCAGAAGTTTTTGTTCAATGGAGCGGGTGAAGGGACTCGAACCCTCGACCCTCAGCTTGGAAGGCTGACGCTCTAGCCAACTGAGCTACGCCCGCATGTGCCATTGATTATGGTGGTGAGAAGAGGAGTCGAACCTCTGAACCCGTAGGGAGCGGATTTACAGTCCGCCGTCGTTGGCCACTTGACTATCTCACCATTTACATTATATAAATGTCTTTTCTGGTCTAACACTGTTTCTAATATTCTCGCATTCAATGGTGCCGACACGAGGATTCGAACCCCGGGCCTGTTGATTACAAATCAACTGCTCTAGCCAACTGAGCTATGTCGGCATCGAATTTGAGCCAGAATTATAGTGCAAAAGATATCCAATGTCAAGAGTAATTTGTTAAAAATACGTAATATTTTATTTTTTACATAAAACTGATTACTATCTACCCTTTTTTAGGGCTTTTATATCTTCTATTATTTAAAGTATCTTTCTTTTTTGTGATAAAGTTGTCGCAAAATATCATATTTTTTTCTTTTTATACTATATATATTGCTACAATAATAAAAAATTTCATTCAGTTATCTAAAAAAGGGCTCACACATGTTTAAAATATTATTTTCTCCCGCCGAAGGAAAAATAAGCGGAGGCAGAGAAAATGCAAAAGAGTTGCTCGGTTCAAATAGTGCTAGAGAAAATATTTTACATGAATATAACAACATTCTTAAATGTGGTGATGAAGAAACCATAAAAGAGCTATTTGGATTTAAAAAGTTTAGTGACTGTGAACCTTACATAACTGATATATTTAATTCGCCACTTATGAGTGCAGTTGAGAGATATCAAGGTGTAGCTTATGAGTATCTTGATTTTGATTCGCTCGATAAGAATGGACAAGAGTACACAAAGTCAAACACAATAATTTTTTCAAACCTTTATGGCCCCATACTTGGCGGCGATACAAACTATATATAAATAATAATTGAATTAATAAATTCTCAAATAACTTATTTACTGTAATTATACATTATAGTTCTTTAAGGTAAAAGAAAGATTTTAATAGATAATATTTTAACTATATATAAATGAATTAAGAAGTTATAATGTTATTAGTTACAAATAAAATTGCCTATATGAGTATTGCTATAAATGAGAATGTTTACTACTTGGAAGGTGTAAATAAGTATTACAAATATCTGAAGTTAATAAAATGTAATGCGTTGTTGACAATAGAAAATAAATTAAATTCCTTATATCATTTCTGGCTGTGGTCTTTAAGCAACGATGTTGAATTTGACGAAGATTTACAGCTATATTTTGCTAGATATTTATTAGCGCTTGAAGAAGGTTTTAAAATTACGAATATATCTTATCTTTATGAATATAATGAAGATATTGAAGTTTTAGTTTTTGAGTCCAAACCAAAGCAATCATCAACAATTGAAAAAGAGAAAAGAGCAGTAGAATCTTTTTTTAAATATATGGGTACTTTCAAATCAAAAGACTATAATCTTGAAAAAAACTTTCTGTCATACAACAAACAAGCCAAGTATAATAAAGGCTCTAGTTATGGTTTGAAAATGTCAAAGTACATGCAAAATATTTTATTGGATGATGTTTCAGTTTTAGCATCAAAGAATACAAATATCAAAGGCGATATAAAAGCTTTTCCATTTAAACTATTTGATGATTTATTATTGCTTGCAAAGCCAAGAGAACGCTTGTTATATCTTTTATATGGCACATGTGCAGCTAGATTGAATCAGGGTCTTAATCTTACTTACTATGACATCGATTATGCTTCTCAAAATGTTTGGTTAATTGACCCAAAATCGAACAATCAATTGGGTTATCACGGGTTGAGTAGAAAGCAATTTTTACACGAGATTTATAATATAGATATAGAGACTCATCCAATTCACAACAAATTTAATTTCAAATATCCTATACCAACTAATTATAAAAGCCGAATGCCGCTTTTTTGGCTAAACAGTAATTATCGAAAAATATTTTTTGATACATTAGTAGAATACTCTCCTTTACCTGAATCATTAAGAAAACCGAGGCATCCTTTCTTTTTTGTCCGTTCATCAGGCAAACGATTGTCATCCGATGAAGTATATAAGTCTTTTAAAAAACATCTTCAAATTTTAAGTAAGAAATATCCAGAATATGCATATAGATTGGATGGACTTGGAATTCACTCATTACGGCATATGTTCGGAAGTGTGATGGCAACTATTGAAGCAAAGTTAATTATGAGCGGGCAGCCTGAAAAGGCACATCATATTAAGTGGTTCACTAGTAATGCAATGGGACATTCTAATCTATCAAGTACAGAAATATATTTTAATCGTCCCTGGGATGTTGAAATTGAACTTGGGGAGTTTGTTCAATCACTCATAGAATCAATGCAAGACAGTGAATATGAACCACTTACAAGTAACAGGAGAAAAAAATGGTAAAAAATGGTGACTTAAGATCTCAAAATGATAATTCTAAAGAATACAGAGAAAAGAAAGCAAAACAAACAGAATCTTTACTAAAAAAGACACTATCTTATGTAAATGATTCAGATAAAAACTTTTCGCATAAGAATATTTGTGAAGTAATGGTAAGTATAGCTGATGAAGAAGACAGAAAGTTAAAGGCAGCAATTTCGCCTTCTGCAATTTCAAAGAATTTACATCTGAAAAATATAATTGAAATATATAAGACACAAAATAACATCTTAAAACAAAAACAAAAAAAATATCATCTCTCCGAAGGAGATATGGCTTTTGAACTCCACAAATGTAAAACTATATTAGCTCAAAAAAGTGATGAAGTTAAATTATTAAAAGATATTATTAAAAAAGAAAAAATCACAGTTGAAAATCCAGTAATAAAAATTACAAATGAAGATTTTGATTATAAGCACTTATTGAAAAAAGCTTATGAAATAATGAGCAAAGAGAGTGTTACTTATATCTCAGGTGGGAATTTAATTCTAGAGATAGATCATTCAATTGTGGCAAATAAAAAATTATTGATAGAGTTAGGATTGTGATGAAAATACATGGATTTAGCAAGGAAGAAAAGCTAGAATACCTTGATAAAGTAATTATAGACTTAAAAAAAGAAAGCTATAAAAGTGTTTCAAACAAGGAGATAATAGATAGGTTTAAAAAATATGGAGTATTTTTAAAAAGTACGGAATTTAGCAAACTTCATATTAGGCAGTCATTGATTCAACACAACATTACCCCTACTAATTTAAGTGCAGAAGAAAAGCAGTTTTATTTCAAACAGCTATTGCAAGAGCTAATTGATCAAGGAGCTGATATATTGACTAATAGTGAATTAATTAAAAAAATGTACGATAACTATAAAGTTAAAATATCTGAAATTGAAATTCCAAGATTAGAATTTCGAAAATTATTAGATGAAAATAATATATACACTACGAAATCAAAAAACCATGTTAAAGACATTATAGACAAAACAATTATAAATATTTTAGAAAATGAAAATGAAATAGAAATAGAAATAAATAATGTATCACAGTTTCATAAATATGCTGAGCAATTTGGAAATGTTTCTAGAGGGAGCATAGATAATAATATAGATTATATTCAGCAAAAAATAGATATTAAAAATATTAAATCGACAAAGCGAATTGAAGCACAGGAAATGAGTGATGAAGAAATCATTATCATAGCTGCAAAATATTACACTAAAAAAAATGTTTACCGTATTACTGCAGCCGAAATAAGAAGTTTCACTAATAGTAGATTTAGAACTGTAAATATTGAAGTAATTAGGGAATATGCAAGTTTTCTGAAAGAGAAATATGATATTGAATTAGTTGGCCAAAATACCAGTATTGATGAAAATATAAAACAAAATGTAGATGAAATAGTTGCTTTTCTAAGAGAAACAAAAAGAAGATATAATGTATCAGAACTTGATAATATAGATAAAGTGAATGACATAGATGATTCGTTTATAGTTAATAAATCTCTAGAGACCGACCTTACAAAGCAATGGGAGTTATATCTCAATGACTATATTATATGGCTGGCGGAGTCAAGAATTAATGTTAAAAATGGATTATTGAGTGAATCCAATGAACTTAAAATAGATACCGAAAAAAAGAAGCTGTTAACTCTAACTCATACAGATCTGGATATTAAGAAAATGAATTTTTCTGATATCGTGCTTTTAACACAAATTAAGAATAAAGCAAGCCATAAGGCATATGGTGTTCATATGCAAAATATGTACATTGGATTTTTACTTTTTCTCCACGCAAAAAATAAAATTATTTTTCCATTTTCTTATGTATTTGATGTCTGTTATAGTGAGCGGAAAGTACAGTCTGAACTTCCATATTACTTATCCGACAATTCAATTAACAAAAATTTGATGGATTCAATACAGGAAAATAGATTAAGTATTAAAGATGACAAATACAAACGTATTTTTCAATTTTTTCTTTTATCATTACCTCGAAATTTTTCTGTAAAGAAGATAGAATATAAGCACTTAGTACCCTTGTTAAATAGAAATAAAAATGATTTTAAGCGTGTAAGTGAAATTTTAAATACACTTGGCGCGAATGTTGTAGATGAAAAACCAAGATTTAAATATGTAGATAGATATATCAAATATACAAAAATAGAAAAATATAAAAAGTTGGTTGAGATTTTTAATCAAGCGATGAATCGTGTTTATAAGTCAGGAGGTTATTCAAAAGAAAAAAGTGTTTATAAAAATTGGTCAAGTTCATATGCAGACTTTTTTGACTTCTTAGAGTCAAATTATCAGAATGAGACTTTTTCAGAAAGTTTTTTATATAAAATTTTTGATTATTTAGATGAAGAAAATATCCTTACATATCAAGAATATATTCAAAATTTAAAAGTTTCTCAAAATACGAAAGCTAGGAAGCTTACACCATTGATTGTCGCTTTCTCAGGAGATTGCCCCTATAAATCCTTAGGAAAGCTAAAGGACAATAATCCAGTTTTTTACAATACAAGTGAAAAGAATGATACTCTTAAAAAGAGAGGAGCTATTAAAAGTTTTGTCGCATTAGCAAAAATAGAAGATATTTTAAGGAATAGACCTCCAAAAAGTGAATATTATAAAAAACTAAATATAGATAGTAAATATACTGATTGGTGGGAACACTATAATGTTGTCGTACCATTTGAGCCACTGATTCTTTTAATGCATCTTTATATTCCTGCTCGTGGAATTAACTTTAGGCTCGCAGATCGTAATACATTTTTAGTAAAAAATGAATCTGGAAATATTAGTGGTTATCATTTCACTCATGACAAAAATAAAAAACGAAAGACTCCTTATATAGCACCAAATATTTGGGGAGATGATTTGAAAATTATTGAAGATTTTGTTGAGTACACCAAGGTGCATTTTCCTAATCAAAAAGCAATTAAATATGATAAACAAAATCCAAATGGTATAGTCCCACTTTTTCCAAATGCCAAAGGAACTAGCTTTTATACTGAAGGTCAGCATATGAGCTACTGGAAGCGTGTTTTGTTAAAAGCACAAATTGAATTAAATAGTGAGGGCAATACGGAAAATATTATTTTAATTTATTCAAAAAAATCTGATTTAGAATTACCAAAAGAATCTTCAGAAGTTGATAATTTATCACAAGCTTATATGGATAATTTCGATGTGAGATACGACTTGCACTCTTTACGACATACAGGGGCAACTAGATATGCGAATGCAGGTATGCCATTAGGACTATTAAAGTTGCTCACTGGACATATTGACTTAAATGTTCTTCAATTAGTTTACATTGAAATAGATACAGATAAGATGATTCGAGTATGGAATGAGTTGCAAGATATAGACCTTGGAGGATTAGGACTAGCAGATGCTGGAAGTAAATTAATTAATCATATTAAAAAAGTAACGAACAAGATGTTGCAAGAAAATAATCCTGAGCAACTATTAGAATTTTTAAAACAAGGAAAGTTTCTTACGATAGGTTCTTATCTAAGTAAAGATGAGCTAACTCTGTATACGATGGAAGATATTTCTAAAATAGAGGCTGTATTTTGGCGCTTTCCAAGAGGTGGAATTTGTACATCATCTTCATGCCCTCAAGGCTTAGAAATGCGTTGTAGTTTATGCCCTCATTTTATTACTTCTCCTGCTTATATGCATGAAATTGCTGCTTTAATAAACTTACAAAGTGAAAAACTGTGTAAGCATATAAATAGGGTGATTGAAAATCGAGAAAATGGTAATCAAGAAAACAATGAGTCCATTAGGATATCTGCGCAAATAGATTTAGAAGAAATGTTGGGCTGGGGTAAACTAATTCAAGCTCTGGATGAAATAAGAGTAGTAGATGACAATGAACAAAATATAGAAACTCCCTCCACTTCAGTTGGTACTGGCATTACTCAAGAAGCACTTTACAGGCGAGCACCAATTGTAAATAGTGACCATTTTTTACTTAAACTAGTATATGATGGCTTGGCTTTAAAACAGTTTGATCATGAAAGTATGCAAGATGCTTCACAAGCATTAATTACGAAATTAATTAGATATGCTGCTAGAAATGGTAAGTTTTCTGAAATAGATGGAAAAGATAAATATGAAATGCTTGAATGGTTCAAACCAGTCTACAATGAAGTGTTACTTTTAGAAAAAGATGCGTATTCTCAAGAAAAATTATCTAATATTTTAAGTCTATTATCTGATAAAGCAGTCATTGACTCATTAGAATGCAGTAGCACAAAACAATTGACATACAAGGAAGATGAATGAAAATATTATTTTCACCAGCGGAAACAAAAAAAGTCGGTGGTATTAAAGGAAATATAGAAAGTGAATGCTTTTTATTTCCCAAATTATTTGGTTTTAGAAAAGAAGTTTTAGATAGGTATCAAGGATATGTAAGTTCTGTAACAGATGAGCAACTTAGTAAATTTTTTGGAATAAAAGACTCTGCAAAGTTTGAAAAGTATAAAACAGATATTTATAGTCAGCCTCTAATGAAAGTTATTGAAAGATACGATGGAGTTGCTTTCGATTATCTAGAATATAGTTCGCTAGATGATGCAGCTAAACAGTATATTGATCAAAATACAGTGATTTTTTCAAACTTATTTGGGCCAATGTTGGCGGGCGATTTTGGATTGCCTGAGTATAAATTGAAACAAGGTGAAAAAATTGGTGATTTTGCACCAGAAGTTTTTTATAAAAAACATTTCTCTGAAAGCCTAGATGAAATGTTGAGTGATGAAGTATATCTAGATTTAAGAGCAGGATTTTATAATAAATTTTATAAGCCTAGGACACAGTATGTTACATTAAAATTTTTAAAAGATGATAAGGTTGTGAGCCATTGGGCAAAGGCTTATCGTGGACTAGTATTAAAAGAGATGGCTCAAAATAAAATTCAATCTATTGATGAGTTTATGAAAATGGAAATAGAAAATTTATCTGTACAAGAAATTCTCAAAAAAGGCATCCATACGGAAATAGTTTTCAATATCACTAATTAATGGTTTAAAAAGTCATATATATTAGAAAGGTAGTTTGGTTTTAGACAATAGATTTATAACACTAATAACACTTCATATTCATCTAAACTAAAAATACCCTAAACAGCTTTAATAACAACTGTACTTTCATTTGAATAACATTAATAAAAGTACAACAGTTTAATTTCCACATGCCAGTGTTTCGCTCAAATGCTAACTAAATATTTTGCCAATTATATTTGCATCTTTGAGTGTAGTCGTCATATAGATAATAAATAAAACATAAATCATCATATAAAATTATTTTTAATATGTTAATCTTTAGATACAATAAATAATATAAATTAGGTTCGGAGAGTTCACATGTTTAAACTTAAAAGTTCTGCAGAAAGGTCTGAAGAAAGACTCCTTGAAGAAAAGCTATATGAGCAGGTTGCGTTGGAATTACAAAATGATAATAAAAGAGCTGGCATATGGGCTAAAGCGTTAGCTGACTCAGATGGTTCAGAAATCAAAGCACAATCACTTTATATAAAGTACCATGTACAAGCACTTAAAGATGAAATAGATATAAAAAATGAACAACCTAAGCAAGCAACAGAACAAGAGCAAAAAGAAACAGTCAAAAAAACAAGAAGCTCTTACAGCTCCAATGAAGAATACATTAAAGATATGATAGTACAAAATACTAAAGCAAAGGAAGGTACTCATAAAAGCGTATTGTCATCTGGAAGTTTCGCAGGTAATATCAAAAATTACATTCTAGTGAGTGTTGTTTTTATAGTAACACTGTTTGTTGGTATGCTTGTCGGTGGTTTAGTTTTAAATATATTAAAACCTGATTTAGCTTCTCCTGATTTTGGCTCAGTGGCTTTTTTAGGATGGTCTTTTGGTTTTGCTTCTTTGTATTTTTATCTCAAAAAAGAATGGCTCAAATATATTTCACTTGGAATGTTCATTTTATTTGTAATCCCATTAGTACTATAGAAATTTATACCCCGAGAAAATCCCCACTTTTCTATAGTGATTTCTCGCTCAACCCTCTACAGAGGTGGAACACCCCCTAAACCAAGACTAATTAAACATTCTCACATTTCACAATTAGCACTAAAATTCTATAGTGATTTTTAAAATTTTAGTATGACTCTTGTTGTAGCCTCAAGAGCTTATTAAAAACACTCTCCCCCCACCACATCAATCTAGCAAATTGCAAAAAAACGGAGCAAATCGGATACCGATGCCGTTTTAGTTCGGACACCCGTGTCGGTTCTAATCGGACAGTGATGCCGGAAATGATTCGGACACTTTTGGATAAAAAACGCAATTTTAGAATCGTTTAAGAAAGAGATATTTTCTAAATTTAAATACACTGATTGTAAATGATTTTACAAAGGTGTAGGTTATGGAACATAAGTCAAGATTAAATAATCATATAAAATGAGTTATATCTTTGTAAATTTATTTTTGAAAACTCTGTAAACACACTATTTGAAGGTATTGTCTAGCTTATCAAGTTAGCTCCAGCATCCAGAGCCATGTAATTATTATTAATTGTTCCAAAAATGAGCTAAAAATATCTATGATTAGCTATATGAAAGTACTTAAAGTTTCTGCTAGAAGCTGTAAGCTAGGTGTTTTGAAGTTATTTGTATTCTATGAGATAGAATTTTTAATTAAGTCTATAAGTTTGATGAAATTGTAAGCCTCCCCAAAAACTGTACTACATAAAACGGAATAATTCTGATAAAATAAATCAGGAGTATTCATGCGAAGAAGTAAGTTTAGTGAGAAACAGATTATAGAGATTCTCAAAGAGATTGAAGATGGTGCAGCAGTTGTAGCAACCTTGAGAGATAAGGGTGTCAGCAAGGACACTTATTACAAGTGGAAGCGTAAATACAGTGGTATGGAAACAGGTGATGTGAAGAAGATGAGAGAGCTTGAAAAAGAGAATGCTAAACTGAAAAAGCTTTATGCAGAGATGGCATTAATGAATGATGCACTTAAAGATGTTATTGAAAAAAAGCTCTAAAGCCTGATGAGAAAGAGAGTTAGTTAAACATATAAACATTTATTTTTCTTTGAGTATCAATCAGGCTTGCAAGACATTATCAATAAGTAAATCATCATATTACTATGAGAGAAAAATCAAAGACGATAGTACTGTTGTAGATGCCCTTAATAAGCTTGTTGAGAAGCATCCAAGGAATGGCTTTTGGCTGCTTTTCAATCGATTGCGCAAGCAAGGCTTTATTTGGAATCATAAACGTGTGTATCGTGTCTATAAAGCCTTAGGATTGAATTTTAAGAAGAGAACGAAGAAAAGAATACCAGCTAGAGTTCAACATCCCTTACAAGATCTGTTTGATCCTAATGAACAGTGGTCGATGGACTTTATGTCTAATAAGCTTTTTGATGGTCGGCGGTATCGTGTTCTAAATATCATGGATGAATTTAATCGTGAGTTTATAGAATTTGAGGTGGGAACATCTTTACCCTCAAATAAAGTTATTCAAGCCTTGCAAAGAGCCATAGAATTTAGAGGAAAGCCTCAATCAATTAGAGTTGATAATGGTCCAGAGTTTATTTCTCATAAACTTGAACAGTGGTGCTATATTCACTCCATTGAGCTTAAATTTATTCAGCCTGGATCACCAACACAGAACTCTAGAATGGAGAGATTAAATGGATCAATGCGAAGAGAGTTTTTTGATGCTTATCTCTTCGATACATTAACAGAAGTGAAAATTATGGCTGATGAGTGGATTTATGATTACAATAATCATAGACCACATTCAATTTTAGATAAATTAAGTCCTATTGAATATTTAGATAAGTACAATCTAGAGAAGAATTATTCCGTTTAAACTGGTTAGGGTTTAGGGGAGGCTTACAAAATGAGCAGATAGTGTAATAAGCTCGAATGGTTTTCCTTCAAGCCTCATACCTAGTTCTAACTTTTAAATACTTAAAATTACTTTTAGAATACTATCATTGAAAATGTTTATTTCTTACTTAATAGCTCACAAATATCAATCTCTAAAATATGAGCGATTTTACTCAAATGCTCAATGTTGAAATGCTGACCTTTATAGCATATCTCAGCTCTTGAGATGATAGTAACCGACTTATGCCCTATAGCCTGAGACAGCTGAAGTTGCGTTAAACCTTTTTCTTCCCTCGCCTTTTTTACATTTTTGCCAATTTGTATATGCAATTGCTCTATATGGTCGTCTGGTAAATTATCAATATCTTGCATTTTACGCCTTGCTATAAGAAGTTAGCAGATAATAATTGAATGTATGATATTATTCAACTTGCTATAACACATTAGAAGGCGTATTGATGCACAAATATTTGAAGAACAGGTATAAAACAAGTCACCTATCGGACGAAGAAAAAAATAAATTAATCTCAAAATATTATAGCGGTGAATATGTGCATAAGCTTATTGAAGAATTTAGTATAAAGACATCTATATGCAAATTTAGCTCAACACTGCCATTAATAAAAGACTCTGAAAAAAAATGCAAAAATTGCAAATCAAACATGTCTTTTGTTCCACCATCAAAAGAGTACAAAAGCAGAAAAGAATACTTTTGTACTACTTGTTATCACATAGAAGGTCCATTCAAATGTGAATGTAAAAATTGTGTTTTAAACAAACAAGAAGAGGCATATAAAAAGAAGGCAGAAAGAAAATATAAATCTAATTTTGAAAACAATATACTAGACCGAGATAAAGCAATAGATATAAAATCACTAAGTCTTAAAGAAAAGCTTTATCTAGGAGCACTATTAAGGGCTAATCAGCCATCACAAGATTGCTTCATAACCCTTAAAACAGCGATGATAAATAATTTTGCTCCAACTGCACCTTTTGCTGCCAAGATTCTAAGAGATTTACTAGAAGAAAACATTATTTTTGAAGTTAGCAACTCTAATTCTTTTATAAAATATGCTCTTAACATTAAAAATATATGCAGTGACGAATTTATGATTTTAAACTTGATATTTCCAAGTAAAGCAATAGGCATTAATGAGGATACTTTAAGAATTATCAGAGACATACAGATATATGAGGCAATTGAATATTTTTCAGCTCAAGCTATGATATTTAACATACCCAATATCCTGCAAAGCAATATTGATACAAAATTTTACTTATTATTTATGAATATTTTAAATAACAATTTCTCCACATCTCAACTTTTTAATTTTATATACACCTCCATAAGAAACTATGCTTCCAAATACAATTGTGGGATATATAATACAAATGCTCTAGGAATAATGTATGAAAATATAGCCAATATGTATGACAAGGCTGTTGCAGAAAAGTGGATAGTTAAACCCTATAATAGATTATATACTACAAAGCCAAGTGCATTATTTAAGCTAGTTGCAAATGATTTACTTGGACTACATGATTCGTTATTTTACAAAGCAATCGGCACTACAGATATAAATTCTTACTTTTGAAAGCAAGTATTGTGGCTGAAAATCAACACAAAAAGGATAAGAAAATGGAATTAACTGGAATTATATTATTTATAGGATCTTTAGGTTTGTTTTTACGTTGGGGATACAACATGTTCTCCATATTAAAATACCAGAGGCTCTTAAAAAATACAAAAGAGGAACTTATGTTTGAATATGCCAAAGGAGTAGTGCTGTATATTGTAATTGCTATATCAGCTGGTATGGTATGGGGCTAGAAGGTATCAGAAGGAGAAATTATGTTACTTAAGCAAGTAGGTTTAGATAATGGAGATAAAGGGTTTCATGGGAATGTTCATAATTTGAAACATATAGATATTATCCACAAGATAACCCAAATAGAGATTTAATTAAGAGAGTATCTTAGAAATACTCTTAAAGATACTCTTAGGAGAGCTAAAAAACTAATGGGATATTTTTAAGTCTTATATGGGGTGTTAGTATGTCCTGCTAAGTTAAATATGCTAAAATACAACAAATAGTAATAATTAATATTAAGGAAACTATAAATGCTTTTAAAACTTATTTTATTTTTATCATTTTTTTTTATTCTTACTGGATGTAGCTATAAAACAGATGTTGTGGCTGGTTTTGCTGGTGAAAAAGAAATATTTGTTGGTACATCAGAATGGCCATATGACCCTATAAAAATAACTTTAAGAAAAGAAAATAATTTACAATTTAAATGTAATGGTGTTTTTACAAAAGGGAATGATAGGAGTGGAGGTACAATCAATGATGGTAAATTTTATTTAAATTGTATAAATGATTTGAATATTAATGGTGATTGGTACTCTCCAAGTGGTATGAATAACTTAGTTGCAGATGGCATAAGTAATGATGGCAGGAAATTTCATATGATTGCTGGAACTCAATTAAATGTTTTTCCAAGTTTAAGAAGTAAGTTAAATAAGCAAGTTTTTGAATCAGAAAACACTCTAACAACACAAGTTGTAACAATTCAAGCAACCACAAATAATACTAATATTATAACACTCCTTCAAGATTCAAAAGCTCATAAAGTAGATAATACAAAATGGCTTTTTATAGTTGGTATAGAAAATTATGAATATACAGATTCTGTTATATATTCAAAAAATAGTGCTGAACAAATCAAGGAAGTTATTAAAAAAAGACTTGGAGTACCTGAGCAGAATATCAGGACTCTTATTAATACAAATGCAACTAGTGCCAAAATAGATTATAACTTGAAAGATATGCTTAGAAGAGTTAAAAGTGGAGACACTGTTTACTTCTATTACAGCGGGCATGGTATTCCAGTGCCAACACAAGACAAAGCACCATATATGTTAGCCCAAGATATGAATCCAGCTTATCTAACAGATGATAGATTTAAACTCCAAAACATATACAAAAGCCTTAGTAATTCAAAAGCAAGTAAAGTTGTAGCTTTTATAGATAGCTGTTTTTCAGGTGGAACAGACAATCAAGCACTTATAAAAGGTGTTGCTGCTACAAGAATCAAACCTAAAAGTGTGACTTTTGATACAAGCAAAATGGTTGTTATAAGTGCAGGAAGTGGAACTCAATACTCAAATAAATATGATGAAAAGAGCAATAGACTTTTTTCTTATTATGTTATGAGAGGATTGATTGAAAACAATTCAAACACTCAAAGATTATATGATTATGTAAAATCAAATGTACAAGAGAAGTCATATGAGATGGGTGCAAGTTATGAGCAAGTTCCTGTTTATAGTGGAAATATTGGTTTAGAGCTATAATAAATTAAGGAAATATACTATGAAACAAAAAATTAAAATCTTATTGCTTTTTGTATTATTGCAATTACCAGTTCAGTTATTTGCAGATTATGATTTTTATAATTCTGACATCAATAATTTCATTGGGAGAGGTGCCTATTTAGAAGATAAAGTGATTGTTAAAAAAAACAGAGCTGGCCTTAGAAATCAAATTATAGCCTATGAAAAATCTAAAACACAAGTAGAAGACAACAAAACAGATGGTTCTTTAAATCAAAATAAAAGTAGTGAAGTAAAGAATTTACTTGAAAAACATAATGAGTCAATGTACTTTTTTGATGACACATCAGAAAGTGATAGCATAGCACTATTACTCAAAGAAACAAAACAAAAAAAAGTAAGCTATAAAAGATATTTAATTGTAATTGGTGCTGAAAACTATGAATACACAGATAATATAGTTTACTCACAAAACACTGCCCAAATGTTTACAGATGTAGCCCAAAAAACATTAGGAATATCAAAATCAAATACACTTGAACTAACAAGCAAAAATGCTTCAATGGGTAGAATTCAAATGAAAATGAAAAAATTACTTAGAAGAGTAAAGCATGGAGACACTGTCTACTTCTATTATAGTGGACATGGGATCCCTGTTGTTTCACAAAAAAATGAACCTTATATCCTACCAATAGATGTTGAGCCTGAATTTATAAGTGAAGCACCCTTCTTTAAATTACAAAATATTTATAAAACACTTGCAGATAGTAAAGCTTCAAAAGTGGTAGCCTTTATAGATAGTTGCTTTAGTGGTGCCACAGATGGAGTAAGTGTCATCAAGGGTGTGGCTGCAACAAGAATAAAACCTAAGAGTGTAACTTTTGATACAAAGAAAATGGTTATATTAACAGCAGGTAAAGATAATCAATATTCAAATATGTATGAAGAGAAAAAATATAGATTGTTTAGCTATTTTTTAATGGAGTCAATGTTAAAAGGTAGAACAAGTGTAAAAGATATTTATAGTGATGTCTATATCAAAGTTAAAGATAAATCCTATGAGATGGGTGATATGAAATTACAAGAACCTACAATGAGTGGAAATAAGGCTATGGAATTTTGAAGATAGCTTTTCTTGCCTTGCTGGCTTTATTGTTTGTAGCTTGTGGAACTCCAAAACCAAAAGTTTATCCACAGTGGTACAAGAACAGAGAGCTACAATCAGCAGTTAAATATGAAATAATAGGTTATGGTAATGGCAATACAATTAAAGATGCAGAAGCCTCTGCAAAAGAAGATATAGCACAAACTTTGATTAGTAAGGTTCATAGTAGTTTCACTTCTACTTCAACAGATGATAAAACTACCAGTCAGGCTAAACTAAAAGTTACAAGCAACTTAAATCTGCAAAATGTAAAAACTATCAAGCAAGAGCAAATTGATGGTTTGTTTTATGTAGCTCTAAAATATAAAAATCTTGACTTGGCATATAGAGTGAAAACTACTATTGGAAATTTTGAATGTACAAAACAAGAACTAAACTCTTATCTTTTACTAACCCCTCTTGTCAAAAAACTAACTGATTCACTTGGTTGTAAACTTAATTTTAAACTTGATAGAAGAAATGAAGCTTGGTATCTAAAATATAAAGAGTATTTATTTTTACTCAGTGATGATGAATTTGAGGAATTATATGAAACAAACATAAATGATAATTTTGAGTTTAAATCTAATAAAACAGTTTTAACTGATGGAGATAGTTTTTACTTCACATTTAACTCTAAACAAGATGGATATATTACACTTCTAAATGTTTATGAAAATGGTGTTGTCACACTACTTCAACCATCAGCACTTATAAAAAATAGTATCCAAATTCCTTCAAAAGATAGTGCTAATTTTTTTGAAGCTGGGTTAGTAAAAGAGGGTGTAAATACTTATGATTTATATGTAGCTATCTACACAAAAGAGCCACTTAATATGAGTAGATTTGAGTATGCTAATGAAGATTTGGCTTCAAGTGAATTGGCTTATAAATTTGATGAATTGATTGAGCTTATGAATGGCTATGAGTATAGTTCTTTGTTGCTTAGAACAAGAGCTAAGTGAGGCTCAATATGACAATAATTCTAAAAAAAATATACTTATACTGTCTCTTATGTTTTAAAAATTACTCACTTTATATTATAACTTTATTAATAATAGTTAGTGCCATATTTGTGAAGTGGCATTATTCTATTGAGGAATCTGCACAAGTTGGAGATTGGTTAGCTGGATTTGCAGGAACTTTGGCATTTTTATGGCTAATTGCAAGTTTTCAACAACAAAAAAACCAACTTTCAATACAAAGTGAGGAGTTAAAACTTCAAAGAGAAGCTATTCAGCTACAAGCAAAAGAGTTGAAAAATATTGGTAAATTTTCTGCACTTGAACAAGTTAGTAGAATTGTGGATAGTGCCATTAAAGATATTGAGGCATCAACTACATCCATAAAAAATTATACTGAGCTTATTAATTTATTTACAAGAAGAGATTTTTTTGAAAATTTAGAAACTTTCTTTGACTCATTGGATAAAAAACTAATTATTGATAAATATCAAGAATGGGTTATTCAAGAAGCAGAAGTAAGAAAGTTTGTTGCAAGAATCTCAACTGCATTAAAAATATACTTGGAGCAATCCTCAGAAGAAACAATAGACTATGATTTAGATGATGTTCAATTTCTACATAATAATTTATATCATATAAAATATATTCCATATTTGAATGAAACCTATGTAGTTATGCAAAACTTAGTTATGCTATTAATTACTATGAAGTCAATATTGAAAAAAATACAACTAGCTGGTTGGTGTGCAAGTACTATTGATATGGATGCTAATTTTCAAAATGAAATGGATAAAATGATGCTTAATGATTTAGTAAAGGATATAGATAATGCCAAACTTGAATATCCTGAAATATACAAATTGTACAAAAATATAATGGCCTGAAAAATCAAGACACATTAAAGATAGACATAATTGTTTATTGGCTGTTTTTTTTATATTGAGAAATATATCTTAGAAGAGTGCTTCTGCCTATATTAAAATAATCTGCGATTTCTTGGTTAGCTACTCCTACATCTTGCATTTTTATCGCTTCAACAACTTTAATCATGTCCAATTTAGATTTTCTACCAAATTTAATACCCCTTTTCTTAGCTGAGGCAATGCCTTCGGCTTGTCTTTCTGCTCTTAAATCTGTTTCAAACTCTGCTACAATTGAGAGTAACCCAATCATGAGTCTGCCGCTACTACTACTTGTATCTATATTCTGTTCAGTAGCTTTAAAAGCAACTTCTTTTGAATTCAGTTTATCTATGATTTCATATAAGTCTTTAACGCTTCTAGAACATCTATCAAGTCTTGTGACGACAAAAGTATCTCCAATTCGTACAAAGTCTAAAGCATTTTGTAGTTCTTTTCTACCAACAGATTGAGTGCTAGTAATTTTTTCATGAAATATTTTTTCACATCCTGCTTTTTCTAATAATTCGATTTGTGCTTCTAAGTTTTGACCAGAACTGCTGACTCTTGCATATCCTATTTTCATGACTAATATACTCCAATGATAAAATTTTTAATCATGTATTATAATCTCTAAGACTTAAAGAGACACTAAAAAGAGATATGTTTTGAGACATATAATTTAGGTCAATATATCATTTTGTAGATATGTCTCAAAAAGTATACTTATTAATACATTATATATTTAGCTATAATTAACTCAAATAAATAGGATATAGCATGCCAGAACAAAAATTCCTCCAAGATCTAGAAAAGAAACTATGGACATCAGCCAACAAGCTACTGCCATCATTAGATGCAGCTGTGTATAAGCATGTAGTGTTAGGCATGGTATTTGTAAAATATGTATCAGATAGTTTTGAGACAAGAAGACAAGAACTAAAGACTGCCTTTGCAGACCCATTAAATGAATATTTCTTAGGTGAAGATGTAGATGATGAGTTCATAAATGAAGAGCTTGAAAACAGAGACTTCTATACTGAGAAGAATGTGTTCTGGGTGCCACAGGCCGCTAGATGGCATTATCTCCAAGACAACATCAGACTCTCTATGGGTTCACCTATGCCTCTTGGTGGTGAGTTTAAAGGTGCTGGCAAGCTACTAGATGACACAATGGAACTCATAGAGAAAGAGAATCCAAAGCTAAAGAGAATTCTCAACAAGAACTATGCACAGCTACAGATAGAACAAAACAAACTGGCAGACTTGCTAGATCTTATAGCTACTATTCCATTCGCTCATGACACACTAAAAGCTAAAGATATACTAGGTCATGTATATGAGTATTTCTTAGGTCAATTTGCAGCGGCTGAGGGAAAAAAAGGTGGGCAGTTCTATACTCCTAAATCTATTGTAAATCTCATTATTGAGATGGTTGAACCATACAAAGGTCGTATTTATGACCCTGCCATGGGAAGTGGTGGATTTTTTATCTCTAGTGAGAAGTTCATTGAAGCGCACAATGGAAGACTTGGGGATATTTCGGTTTATGGGCAAGAGTCTAATCCTACTACATGGAGATTAGCGGCTATGAACATGGCGATTCGTGGGATAGATTTTAACTTTGGAAAAGAACCAGCCGATACCTTTACAAACGACCAACACCCAGACCTAAGAGCTGATTTTGTACTGGCTAATCCTCCATTTAATCAGGATGAGTGGTGGGATGGTAGTTTAGAAGGCGATGCAAGGTGGAAATATGGAACACCATCAAAAGGTAATGGCAACTATGCTTGGATACAACACATGCTTCACCATACAAGCCCAAATGGAGTTGTAGGTTTAGTTTTAGCCAATGGCTCACTCAGTTCAAACACTTCTGGCGAAGGGGACATAAGAGCAGCCCTTGTAAAAACAGACATAGTAGAAGCGATAGTAGCTCTTCCATCACAACTCTTTGCCAATACACAAATACCAGCTTGTATTTGGATACTCAACCGTAACAAAAAACAAAAAGGCAAAACTCTATTTATAGATGCACGCAATGTTGGGCACATGGTAGACAGAGCTCAAAAAGCATTTAGTGATGATGACACAAAAGCATTAGCTGATATGTTGCATAAGTTTAGAGCCAACACAGGTTATGAAGATATAGCAGGAGAGTTTTATGGTGCAACGACTGAAGAGATAGCAAAACAAGAGTTCATCCTAACTCCAGGGCGATATGTGGGAACAGCCGAAGAGGAAGATGACGGCATCCCATTTGGTGAGAAAATGGCTACACTGACTGCAACTCTGAGTGAGCAGTTTAAAGAATCGGCTAGGCTTGAAGCAATGATAAAAAAGAACTTGGCGGGGCTTGGGTATGAAGTCTGAGTGGAACACATATGTGCTAAATGATATTATTGAAATCATAGGTGGTGGAACACCAAAAAGAGCTATTTCCGAATACTGGGAAGGTAAAATACCCTGGTTATCTGTAGTTGATTTTAATACTGGAAATAAATATGTTTCTGAAACCAAAGAATACATCACAGAACTGGGTCTACAAAAGAGTAGTACAAAAATGCTGGAAAAAGGACAGATTATAATATCAGCTAGAGGAACTGTTGGTGCCTTGGCTCAATTGACTCAGCCAATGGCATTCAATCAGTCCTGTTATGGTTTGAATGCAAAAGCAGAATATACAATCAATGAGTTCTTGTATTATTTAGTTAAGCATCAAATAGCTAATTTACAACAGATTACTCATGGGGCTGTATTTGACACAATTACAAAAGACACATTCAAGCAAATAGATGTTTCTTTGCCACCATTAGCAACCCAAAAGAAAATAGCACACATCCTCTCAACCCTAGATGACAAAATAGAACTCAACCGCAAGATGAACCAGACACTAGAAGAGATGGCTCAGGCACTTTTTAAGTCTTGGTTTGTAGATTTTGACCCAGTACATGCAAAAATGGGATGTGCAAATGATGAAGAGCTAGAAGTAGCAGCTCGTGAACTTGGAATATCCAAAGAAGTATTAGAACTATTTCCTAGTGAGTTTGAAGAGAGTGAGCTTGGGATGATTCCTGAGGGGTGGGACAATGACTTTTTGGATAGCTTTGTAGAAATACTTGACTCAAAACGAATACCTTTGGCATCCAATGAAAGAGCAACAAGAAAAGGAAGTATCCCATATTATGGTGCTACTAGCATAATGGATTATGTAGATGATTACATATTTGATGAAACTTTGCTGTTGATGGGTGAAGATGGTTCAGTTACTAGAGAGAATGGTACCCCTTTTTTACAGTATATATGGGGACAATCATGGGTTAATAATCATGCCCATGTTATGAGAAGCAAGTCAACACTATCTGTTGAAGCTTTGTATATTGCATTACTAAATAAAAATGTAACCATGTTTGTAACAGGTGCTGTTCAGCCTAAAATCAATCAGGGTAACTTAAAACAAATACCTATTATTAATGCTGGAGATGTAGTCAATAAAATGTATTCAACTTTAATAGAGCCAATATTTGCAAAAGTTAGATTAATTACAGAAGAAAATATAACTCTCCAAAAAACAAGAGACGCACTTCTCCCAAAACTCCTCTCAGGTGAGCTGGATGTTTCAGAGCTAGAGTTATGAATTATGTCATTAAATACTAAGTGAGGAAAAATAATGTCAAGATGGATAGTTAACTTTGATAACGATGTCTTTAAAACGACATGGGAAGATTTAAAAGCTAAGCTTGATATAAGCGAAGTTGATGAAACAACAGCAACAAGTGTTGAAGAACTAGCAAGATTAAAAAAGGTCATAGTTTTTATTGATAATGCTTTTGAAGGAATTGACCCAGAACTAATACCTGCAAGTTTTATAACTAATTTTAATACACAAACCACAGAATGTAGAAATCAAATCATTAGTTATAACTCAAATAAAAATATTGGTCACATAACAAATGCAAATAATAATGCTGATAATTTATTGAGCTATATAAGGCCATATTTACTAAGTCCTGATGCTTTAAAAAAATCTCTTTTGGGGGCTATTCGTGCATATGCAAGTGAGATAGATAAACATCTTGGCAAAATTACTGATACAGAAGCAGAGTATAAAAAGGTAAAAAACTTTAGAGAAGAGATTGAAGAGTATTATGATGTATTGTTTGCAAGTGATGATGAAAATGAATCTATTAAACTACAAATAGCTACTTTACTAGAAGATTCTGAAGAAAAATACAATGCACTTAATAAGTTTCATGCTGAAACTTTAGTTGATGGAGTAAATGAATCGACTCAAACAACTATCACAGAAGCAAAAAAAGATATTTTAAGAGATGTAAAAGAAACAAATGAAAAGCTAGTTGATGTTTCTGCTAAGATTGAAAAACTAAATAAATTTTATACAAAAATATTTGGTTCAGAAGATGAAAATGGAAAAATAACTGGTGGATTAGAGAAAGAACTAGAACAAAAAATTAAAGATTTAGAGAGTTTTAAAAGTAAGCAAGAAAAAACTTATAATGAAGAGATGACATCAAGGCTTGAATCGTTAAAAAAATATGAACAAGACCAACAGACAAATAATAAAAATTTATATGAACAAATTGAGAGTTTATTACCTGGTGCTACAAGTGCTGGTCTTGCTAAAGCATATCAAGATATGAAAGAATCCTTTGATAAACCAATTAAGTATTGGAATATTACTTTTATTAGTATTGTTTCAATTATGTTTATCTCTACATTTATTTCGTTTGTTGATATAGGTATTGTTAAAGATAATACAACAACTTGGTTTGCATTTAAACAAATGGGTGATTTTACAAGTACCCTTAATAGTTTATTATTTAAATTACCTCTTTATGCTCCTCTTATTTGGTTGGCAATATTTGCTAGTAAACGAAGAAGTGAAAACCAAAGATTGCAACAAGAATATGCTCATAAAGAAGCATTGGCAAAATCTTATGTAAGTTATAAAATGCAAATTGATGAGCTGAAACAAGAAGATAAAAAGCTTCTTGAAAAATTATTAGATAGTTCAATAGATACTGTTGCTCATAATGCAAGTGTAAGTTTGGATCAAAAACATGGAGATTCTACTCCTGTGCAAGAAACAATAAAAATGTTTGTTGAACAAGTAACAAAATTGAAAGGTTAGTAGATGATACTAAGAAATTTTAACGAATATTTAAGAACTTTAAGTTATACTAACAGCCACATATCTCCTCCACCTCTCTATTTACCAATAGAAGTGCCAATGAGGGGGTCTTTATGCTAATCCCAGAACTTCAAAAAATCAAAAATAATCTTAATACATATACTAAACCACATCTAAGCTTTGAAGAACAATTAAAAAGATTAAAATCTAATGGTCTAATTATATCCAACTCTTCGTATGCACGAAAAAAATTAACTCATATTAATTACTACCGATTGAGTTCCTATTTTTTAACCTTTCAATATCCAAAGAACAGCACTAAAGTAAACCAGTTTTACCCTCAATCAGAATTTAGACATATCACAAGACTGTACGACTTTGATGTAAAGTTTCGTCGCTTACTGTTTGGTGCTATGGAAACTATTGAGGTTTATATTAGAACTCAAATAGCATATCACCACAGTGCAAAATATGAGGCTTTTGGTTATATTTCACATAAAAACTTTCAATGTAGTGAAGCTGTTTTTGAAGAACTACTTGAAGATGTAAAAAAAGAGAGTGAACGGTCTGATGAAAAATTTATTAAACACTTTAAAGACAAGTATGGAGCCACAGATTTGCCAATATGGAGCATAGTGGAAGTCCTTTCTTTTGGTACTCTTTCTAAGATATTCTATGCCATGCACAATGAGGATAAAAAACTAGTTATTGAACAAATACCTGTTACAACTACAGTTTTTTCTAAATGGTTACACTCTCTTACTATTTTAAGAAATATATGTGCACACCATTCACGAGCTTGGAATAGAGAACTTCGTGTGCCCTTTGCTATACCATCAAACAATAGTATGTTTGATCCATTACGAAAAATAACAAAATCAAAATTTAAAGCAGAAGTTGACGGCGAATTTATATACGAAGATAAGGAATATGATAATAATAACTCAATATTTTTTGGCTTAAGTGTTATTAAATACATCTTTGATAGTATTGGTGAAGAAGTTGACTTTGTATCTGAAATTAAGCAATTGCTAAAATCGTATCCAGAAATTGATTTAAAGGCTATGGGATATGTCGATGGATGGCAAAATTTAGATATTTGGAGCGATGTATGATAAATGAAGACCAAGTAGAACAACTAGCCCTAGAGTGGTTCAAAGAGTTAGGATATGATTACCTTTTAGGCTATGATATAGCTCCAGATAGTAGTGACCCTCAAAGAGGCAACTACCAAGAGGTGCTTTTATCTCACAGACTTCAAACAGCCCTGACAAAGTTAAATCCTAGACTTCCTATGAGTGCTATAGATGAAGCTATACACCTACTAAAAAAACCACAACACGCAACCCTAATCCAAAACAACAGAGCTTTTCATCAAATGCTACTTCAAGGTATATCTGTAGAGGTGAAAAATGGGGATGAAGCTAGAGGTGAAGTAGTCAAACTTATAGATTTTCATGATGTAAATGCAAATGACTTCTTAGTGGTAAACCAATACACCATTAAAGGTACTAAAGGCAACAGAAGACCTGATCTAGTTGTGTTCATCAATGGACTACCTATATCTGTACTAGAGCTAAAGAATCCAGCAGACACCAATGCAGATATTTTCAAAGCATACAATCAACTACAGACATATAAAGATGAGATAGAGGATTTGTTTGTCTATAATGAAGCTTTGGTTGTCAGTGATGGAATTAATGCTAGGATTGGCTCACTCACAGCTACGGATGAGCGTTACATGTATTGGCGAACTATTAAAGATGAGACAGATAAGCCACAGCTGGAGTATGAGCTAGACACTCTGATAAAAGGCTTTTTCGAGAAAGAGCATATCTTAGACTACATTCAAAGTTTTGTATTATTTGAGGATGATGGCAAGAATATCATCAAAAAGATTGCAGGGTATCATCAGTTTCATGCAGTGCGAGAAGCTATTCATTCTGTCGTAGAAGCTTCAACTAGTGGAAGCAAGAGAGGTGGTGTTGTTTGGCATACACAAGGTTCTGGAAAGTCTATAAGTATGGCTTGTTTTGCAGGAAAGCTCACGAAACAGCCTGAAATGAAAAACCCAACACTATTGATTGTTACAGATAGAAATGATTTAGATGGTCAACTCTATGCTACATTTTCAAGTGCTAAGATGCTGCTAGGTCAAGAACCAATCCAAGTAGACAGTGTCAGTGAACTACGAGAGATACTAAAAGACAAACCATCTGGTGGGATTATATTTACTACTATTCAGAAGTTTGGACTCAAAAAAGATGAGAGTAGATTTCCAATTCTTAGCGATAGAGATAACATAGTAGTCATTGCTGATGAAGCGCACAGAAGCCAGTATGGATTTGATGCCATGCTAGATAGTGAGACGGGTCAGTTTAAATATGGCTATGCTCAACACCTAAGAGATGCCGTACCTAATGCTACATTTATAGGATTTACTGGAACCCCTATTGAGAGTGTAGATAAAGATACAAGAAGTGTATTTGGTGATTATATTAGTATCTACGACATCGAGGACGCTGTAAAAGATGGTGCTACGGTTCCAATCTATTATGAGAGCAGACTTGCTAAGCTGGATTTGGATGCAGAGGTGCTCAAAGAGATTGATGCAGATGTCGGCGAACTCGTAGTTGATGAAGAGTTAAATGATAAAGAGAAGTTTAAGAGCAAGTGGAGCGCATTAGAAAAGCTTGTTGGTTCTGAACCAAGGATACAACAGATAGCAAAAGACTTAGTGGAACACTTTGAAGATAGAGTTGCCACTATTGACGGCAAAGGTATGATAGTTGCCATGAGTAGACAGATAGCAGTGGATTTGTATGACGCTATAGTTGCTCTAAGACCACAGTGGCATGACGAAGACCCAACTAAGGGTGCTATTAAAATCATTATGACTGGTTCAGCTAGTGATGAAACTAAACTACAAAAACATATCTACTCTAAACAAACGAAGAAAGATTTAGAGAGAAGAATCAAAGACCCTGATGATGAATTAAAGCTGGTTATTGTTAGAGATATGTGGCTTACTGGATTTGATGCACCAAGTCTTCACACTATGTACATTGACAAGCCCATGAAGTCTCATAACCTAATGCAAGCCATAGCGAGAGTCAATCGTGTCTTTAAAGGTAAAAATGGTGGGCTTGTCGTTGATTATATTGGAATTGCTAATGAACTCAAAGCTGCACTTAAAACCTATACTGGAGCCAATGGTAAAGGCAGTGGAACTGTAGATGTAGCAGAAGCATTTGCTGAGATGTTAAAGAGACTAGATATAGTGAGTAATATGTACCATGGTTTTGATTATGGAGAATATTCAACCAAAGCACATATGCTATTAGCTCCAGCAGCCAATCATATACTTGGTCTTGAAGATGGTAAGAAAAGATATTTGGACGAAGTACTTGCCCTTACAAAAGCTTTTAGTTTATGTGGAACTTTGGATGAAGCTAAAGAACATAAAGAGGAGATAGCATTCTTTCAGGCTGTGAAGGCTGTAATACAAAAAATCGGAGTGGTAACAGGTAAGAAAAAAGATACCAATGGAGCCATTAAACAGATAATTGATAATGCTTTAATATCTGAGGGTGTGGAAGATATATTTTCTCTGGTTGGATTAGAAAAGCCAAATATTGGAATCTTATCTGATGAGTTTTTAGAAGATATCGCTCACATGAAGCACAAGAATCTTGCTGTAGAGCTGCTAGAAAAACTACTGAGTGACCAGATAAAAGCTCAAAATAGAACCAATGTGGTACAAGAGAAGAAATTTAGCGATAGGCTCAAAGCTACGCTAAGCAATTATCATAATCGCGCAATAGAGACTGCCAAGGTTATAGAAGAGCTAATACAGATGGCGAAAGATATTGCTGAAGCTGCAAAGCATGGAGCAGAGCTAGGGCTAAATTTCGATGAACTAGCTTTCTATGATGCACTTGCTGAGAATGAATCGGCACTTCGAGAGATGGGTGATGATATACTCAAGCAGATAGCGCAAGAGCTAACTAGTAAGCTCAGAAGCAGCGTAAGTGTGGATTGGCAAAGAAGAGAATCTGTAAGAGCTAAGATGAGAAATATCATACGAATGATACTCAAGAGGTTTAAATATCCACCAGATAAGACGGCAGAAGCGATGGATTTGGTTATGAAGCAAGCGGAAGTTTTGAGTGATGAGTGGAGTAAGTAGTTGAATTATATTATGCTTGATACTTGTGTATTATTAGACATATCAACAAACAGAAAAGATTTGCCTATTGTATCGGCTCTTGAAGAGCTCACACAGTCAAGGGTAATAAAACTGCTAGTTTACTAAATTCTAGGTGATATTTATTTATACTGTATAATATTTCATTTTATAACTAAAAAAGGATTCTTTTTGAAAATATCAATTCTCCATCTTAGCGATTTACATTTTAAAAAAGACAATAATAAAATAATAGAAAAAGAAACACTACTATTTGATGCATTTAAAAATGAAATCTCACAATACGAACATCTCTTCATCACAATAACAGGGGATATAGCATATTCTGGTCTTAAAGAAGAGTATGCCTTAGTTAAAAGTTTTTTAAACAGACTAGAAAATAGAATATTCGCATACAACAAAAAGATTAAAATTGAATATATTTTTTGTGCCGGTAATCACGATTGTGATTTTAGTATTCCTCAAAAAGCGAGAAATATGTTAATAGAAAACATAATCAAGGCTCCACTAGAAACAGATGATGAACTTGTAGAAGTTTGTACCTCTGTGCAAAAACAATATTTTGATTTTATAAAAGAATTCTCATCATATAAGAATATAAATGAAACATTATCAAACAAACTAATATCTAGGTATGAATATTCGCTGTCCGAATACAATATTGCTTTTAATTCTTTTAATACTGCATGGGTTTCAAAACTACCAGAAAAGCAATCAGAAATTATCTATCCTCTTAACTATATAAAATCTGACGAAATTATTGATGCGAATTTCAGTCTAACATTTTCATTACTTCATCACCCTTTCCACTGGTTAAAACACTCAAACATGCGCGACTTTAAAGAATATGTAGATTCTTTATCTGATATTATCTTAACTGGGCATGAGCACTCTGACAGTGCGACTCAAAGAGAAAATATTTATAACGGGAATAAAACAGAGCATATTGAAGGCGGAACACTGCAAGACTCTTATGATGAAGGACAAAGCAAATTTAATTTAATATTGCTAGATTTAGCGAATAAAAAGCATGACATACTAATTTTTGATTGGCAAGGCGACCATTACAGTAAAACAAAAAACGAAAGTATTGATGTTCACACAAATAATAAATGTTTATTTCCATTAAAGCAAAATTATAAAGAAAAAATTGCTTCTTTGGGATTAAAAGTAAATCATCCAAGAAAGGATAATGTTATTCTTGAAGATCTTTTTGTGTTTCCGGATTTAAAAATTATAGATATTCAAAAAAACAAAAAAAATTCTTTTCTTGAAATATCTTCTGAACAATTATCAAAACAAACTAATTTAGGTCTCAATATTCTTTACGGTTCTGATAATTCCGGCAAAACGACTCTTGCACATATGCTGCAATTCATATATAAGCAAAAGGGCTTAGTTCCCATAATTATAAACGGAAAAGATTTTAGAAGTGGTGATTATGAAGAAAATAAAATTGCGCTTTTAATAAAAAGAATTTTTAAATTGCAATACTTAGATGATAAAAAGAATGTCGATTTGTTTGAACAAACAGATGTTAATGAAATTTTATTAATAATAGATGATTTTCAGAATGTAAGATTAAATAGTGCTTTTAAGGGTGTGGCAATAGATTCTATTTTAAAGTTAAATTATAAAAATGTTTTAATCCTATCTAGTGAAATATTGAAATTCGAGGCTACTTCGGAAAGTAACTTAGCCATGTCTTTACAAGACTTTACACACTACCAAATTTTAGAATTTGGACATAGACTACGAGATAAATTAATAACAAAATGGATTAGGCTGGGACAAGAAACAGAAATAGAGAATAGTGAGCTAGTAGGTAAACGCCGAACAAAGGCTAATGCTATAAATCAGACAATTGGATTGAATATAGTGCCTTCACATCCTGTTTACCTCTTAACCTTGCTTCAAGCTATGGAAGTAAATGACACCTCTTTGGATAAAAGTTCATATGGACATTACTATCACTATATGATTTTGCAATATTTAAATAGTGATAAAAATAAAGTTATGGAACATAAAGATATAAACACCATTTTTACTTATACATCAACTTTGGCATTTAATATGTTTCAAGATAGAAACTATTCATATACGCTTGGGGAACTTAATGGATTTGACAATGATTATAGAAAAGATATTGATTTTGAGCCAACATTTAATATACTTGAAAAATTAATTAAATCTAATGTATTAATTGAATATGAAAATGAATATAAATTTTCACATAAATATATTTATTATTATTTTGTAGGGCATTACTTTTCTCAAAATACTGACGATTATGAAATAACTTCAATTATAAAAAAAATGACAGAAAGACTTTATAGGACAGAATTTGCAAATATTTTAATGTTTATATTACACTTATCTCCTAAAACGAATATTATTGAAATGTTGAATAATGAAGCGAGAAAAATATTTAGTGATATTGCTGAATTTTCTTTTGCAAATGAAGAGTTAGTTAATATTAATGCTTGTATCAAAGAGGACACTTCGCATAGGCTAAGTCAGAGAACTTTTGATGAGTCAAGGGACATAGAACTGTCTGAAAAAGATGAAGAAGCAGAACTAAAAAGACAGATTTATTTAGACGACCAGTTTGATGTTAATTATGACGAAGAAATTCAGCAACTTGATTTCTTTAAAAAGATAAACTTAGCTTTCAAATTAATAGAAATACTTGGAGAAATAGTTAAAAATTACTCCGGTTCTCTAAAAGGAAATATTAAAAGCGAATTAATAAAAAATACATATGGGGTAGGGCTTAGAAGTTTAAAAACAATAATACTACTTTTTGAAGAAGAGCATGATAATCTCGTTGATGCGATAACAAAGGTAATTACAAAGAAAAAAATGATTGCGGAGGATAAAATTAATGAGGCAGTATATGGTATAGTTTTCGGACTGGCATCTTCTATATCTACAGATATTGTTAAAAGAATATCTAAATCAATAGCTTCAAAAGACTTGAAAAAAACATATAAAAGAATATCTGAAGAGCAACCAGAGAACATAGCCTATCAATTAATAAAACTTGCTATTGATTTAGATTTCGCAAGCGGGTTGAATGTAAAGAATATTGAGCAGCTTCATAAGAAACTTTCATTAGAAAAAAATACACTAACCGATTCATCATTAAAAAAACTGGTATTAGACCACTTATATATGTTTGAATCACCAATTAGTGAAAAAACCTCAATTTGTAAAAAGCTAGGAATTGAAGTAGGTGAATCCAAAAACAAGTTAATACAGCACCATAGATAGTAAATTAAAATTATGGTTTGAGTTTGCAGCTAAAGTTATTTTTATTGTGCTAACTATTGGCAGATAATTATTCTATCGTTTAGTTTTAAAGTTTTGCGTTAGCCTAATATTATTCTGTATATTTTACCATTTAGGAATAAATCTTTCAAGTTTGTTGTCTAAGTAAAAATGGAAGCAGTCTATAGATGAAAGAGAAGTTCGATAAAAAATAAGAATAAAATTTATTAATTCATTTATTAATTCATTTTTAAGTTTAGAAAATGATTTAATATATATTCCTTAAGCAATGAAGTTTTTTTAACTCATTTATTAAATCTATATATAGTAAGTATCATTGCTAACTATAAAGTTAAACAGGGAAATGATATTGGCAAGTTTGTTCCTGACAAGTTCTATAAAGATAGATTCTCTTATCAACTGGATTTATATCTTGGTAAAAGTGAGATTTTAGACCTTCGTGCTGGATACTATGATAAATTCTACAAAGTCACAAAACCATATACGACTCTGAAGTTTTTAAAAGATGGCAAGACGGTTAGCCACTGGGCAAAGGCATACAGAGGATTGGTGTTAAGAGCAGTTGCGCAAAATAATATTAACTCGATGAAAGAGTTTATGGCTATGGAGATAGAAGGACTGAGTGTTGCAGAGATTGTGGTCGTAAAAAACAAAACAGAGATTGTTTACAACATAACAAACTAAGGACAATAGCCAAGAATACCGTTTTACAACACTTTTAAGGAAGAGTTTAGCAAAGTTTCTGTCAAATACGTTTATGAAAAAATTATACATAATCAGACATGCAAAATCGAGTTGGAAGAACTCTTCATTGAGTGATTTCGACAGACCTTTAAACAAAAGAGGCATAACAGATGCTCCATTAATGGGCAAAGTACTCAAAGGCAAAAAAGTATCTCCGGATGCAATAATCTCTAGTCCGGCACTAAGAGCAAAAACTACCGCACAGATAATCTCAAAAAAGCTTAATTTCAATAAGCATATTATCTATGATGAAAATATATACGAGGCTAATGTCGACACTCTGATGAATGTTGTAAAAAGAGCAAATAAGGAAGATAGTATTGTTTTTATTTTTGGCCACAACCCGGGGCTGAACATGTTGGCTGAAAGTTTGGTTGGTTTGCATGAAAATATTCCTACATGTGGAGTGGTAGAGCTTGAGTTCGCTTGTAAAAAATGGAGTGAGATTAGCCCTGAAAATGCGAAACTGATATCTTTTGACTACCCCAAGAAGTATAAATAATTTCTGCGTGTGCCCTAAGCAATAGAGAGGAAGTGCTTTTGTTGATAGAATGCAATTATAAAATTTCTAAAGAGATGGCTTAAAAATAGTGTAAAATTCTATTTACATAACCAAAAGGCTTAATTTGCAAGATTCAAAAGAGTATTTAGATAAAAAAGCATATTTCGAGAAAATCATAACGCTCTATGGAAGAAATGTTGTTATAGAGGTTTTACAAGATGAGACTATTGAAATTCATAAACTTCACATGTCAAACTCAAATAAAACGGATGGTGCCGTGGAAACTATATTATCTCTTGCCAAAAAAAGAGGGATTGCTGTAACTTACCACGAAAAGAATGCACTTAGCAGAATCAGCAAAAATGCAAAGCAGGATCAGGGTGTCGCAATAGATATTGTTGCGAACTCTTATAAAAATGCAAAAGAGATAAAAAATCTCAAAAGCTTCAAACTTCTCGCTCTTGACGGGATTCAAAACCCTCAAAACCTCGGAATGATAATCCGTTCATGCGCCGGCGGATATGTTGACGGAATTGTTTTACCTAAAAAAAGTTCTGCAAAAATATCTCCACTTGTTATAAAGGCGAGTGCCGGAACACTCTTTAAACTTCCAATATATTACTGCAATACTCTTGACGAGGTTTTAAAAGATTTAGAAGATACGAAAATCTATCTCCTCTCTTCACATGCTAAGAGTAGTATATATGATGTGCAAAAGAGCGACAGGTCAATATTTGTTTTAGGGAATGAGAGTGACGGTGTTTCAAAAGAAGTTGAAAAACTTTGTAACGACTCAATCAGCATTCCCATGAACAGAGGCGTTGAGTCATTAAATGTTGCGGTTACCGCTTCTCTGATAGCTTTTATGAAATAAAACACCGGCGTCTTGATTTAAGTGTTTTAGGGTTCTATTCTCCTATACACCTAACTGTAGCCCCGTCGGCTCTGTTCAAATTACCAATATCAGCATCATTTGAGCTAAAGTGAAGAGCGCTGGAGTAAGCACCTTTCGCACTGCTTGACCACACTACGCCATATGAACCGCGACCATCCAATGACCCACTTTCACCACTTCTAAAACCAGAAGATGGGAATTTTAAAAAGCTCTTATATAATTCCGTGTTGTTTGACTTTGCATTTGAAATACTTATTGTTTCACCTCTTAGCTCTGCTAAGGTTGGCACGCGATACCCAACTGGACAAATAGAACTTCCGTCTGTTTTAGACCAATTTTCACTTCTTAATCTTCCATCGCTATCTAATACTGTCCAGTCGTAACTATTCTTTCCGTAATCAGTTATAAAATTATTACCTGCACTCTTTAAATCAGTAGACATAAGTGATGTTTTAAAACTTTTACCTTTTTGATGTCCATCACTATTTCTCCCCCATTGATAGTAGTCACCGTAACATGATTTGTCATAAAGAGCTTTACACACTCGAATAGCACCCAAGTTTCTATCAAGCCAAACACGCTTTGTATGTGGAGACAGTAGAGTTTTGTATTCTAAATTTTGATGAGTAATTGTTTTGGAAATAAACTCCACTACCGTTACAATAACCTTATCTGAGGAAGAAGTCCCATCTTTATAAACAACAGTTAGCGTTATATTGTGAACTCCCAATGAAAAGTCTGATTTTGAAAAAGATTTCTTAGTAGACAACACTTTTGCATTTTCTTTCCACATGTAGCTTGCAATAGTTCCTTTGCTGTTACTGCCTCCCGAGGCGGTTAGTTTCACTGTTGTTCCGTCCATAACTGTTTGATCAACTCCAGCATTTGCTGTTTTAGATGCAGTCGGCAATGTCTTATCTTGGATGCAGCGAACGCTATAACCTAGTGCACGAGCATCGTATCCGATATAAGCAGCACTAGAGCTAAAGTGCAGAGCCCCTGAAAGAGAGCCATTAGAATCACTTGACCATACGAAACCACTAGAGCCCATATTGCCTGATGAGCCTGCGCCATAAAAGCTGTTTCCAGCAGATGGAAATTTCAAAAAGTTAGCATAAGCAGCTTTGTTGTTTGGCATACCTTTTGAACTTCCTGTAGTTTCAGATTCTAATTCAACAATGGTTGGGACACGATACCCAACCGGGCATACTGAAGTACCGTCTGCTTTGGACCAGTTTGTAGCTCTTTGTTTTCCGCTGTTATCTGACTCTGTCCAATCATAGGGGGAGGTTGATGTAGTTATAAAACTGACTCCGGCCATATTTACATCCGTTGCTTGTTCTGATGCCGTAGTGCTAGAGGCGTTTTGATGTCCATCACTGCTTCTGCCCCATTGGTAGTGATCTCCATAACAAGATTCATCTTTATAAGATGAACATACTTTAGATGCCCCCAAATTTCTGTCTAACCAAACACGCTCTGTGTACGGCGACTCAACTGTTAAATACTTTTTTCCTTTGTGAGTTATCTGCTCGGCTTTAAAAGATGATTTAGCTTTAACTGCTTTCTTAGCCACTTTTTTTATTGGAGAAACCAGCTGAGTAGTTTCAGCAACAACATTTTCTACCTCTACAAAAGGCTCCACTATAATCTCTGTGGGCGTTAGTACATCAGTCACATTAACATCTTGTATTTCATTGACCACCACTTCTTTTAAAGTACTTATTTTTGGAACTTTACCACTATTAGTATCATTCTTTTTACTAAATACAAGACCAATAGCTAGCAGGCCAAGAATTAAAAACACTCCAATGTATAGCTTATTTATTTTCAAAGTAGCCCTTTATTAAATTATGAAGTCATAATGTCGTAAGGTCGTTTTATCTCTCTTACAACCTCATCAACGCTCATGTGTCTGGATTTTCTCAAGAATTCTCTTCCATCTAGAAAAACCAAAACTGTTGGAATGGCAAAAACACTAAAGCGAGTTGCTATCTCTTGGTCTAGAGATGTATCTACACTCACTATTTTAAACTCGCTAAAATTGGCATCAATTGCCTCTAACAGTTTAGGTTTTAAAGCATGACACACATTACATGTAGGCGCTGAGAAATAAACCATCACCGCCAAATTTTCTTCTATAAGTTTTTTAATATTTTCAATTGTTTGCATAGCGGAATTCTACTATAATACTGCGATGAGTTCAATAATATATTCAATTTTAGGTATTTATATCTTTATAGTTATCGGCTATGTTGCTAAAATGAGCTTCAAAGATGCCATTGATGACAAAACCATAACACTTATTAATGTATACTTTTTACAAGTTTTTTTAACTTTTTGGGGTCTTTTAATTCACCCTGTTGACGTAACGCTTCTTTATGCTCCTTCTATATACTTAGCAATTGTTGTAATTGTTTTGTTAGTCTCAGTAGTTGTTGCAAATAAACTTTTTAAAGACCCCAAAGAGTACTCAATTGCAACAGTTGCGGCGATAATAGGTAATACAGGAAATTTGGGAATCCCTCTGAATATAGCTATATTTGGAGAGGAATCCATCCCATACACTACAGTTATAAATCTTGTCAATGTATTTATAGTATATACAATAGGTGTTTATTTCTATTCACGCGGAACTTTCGATGCAAAGACTTCACTTAAAAACATAGTTAAACTACCTGTTCTTTGGGCAGCAACTATAGCCATAATTTTAAGTGCTTACAGCTATAAACCAAACGAAGTCATTATGACCACACTGACCATGGGTGCTTATGCCTCAATGACTATGCAGCTCTTTTTATTCGGTATATACATGTATGGAACTAAAATAAAAGAGATAAGTAAATCTTTGGTAATTTGGGTTATGTCGTTTAAGTTTTTGATTTTACCGGCTATAACACTCTTAGTTCTTTACTCCATTGATTTGGAGCCTATGATAAAAGGGATAATTTTCCTAGAACTTATGATGCCCCTGGCTATTGCAAATGTAAACCTTGCCTCACTATATGAGTGTAAACCAAAAGTTGTAACTGCTCTAGTATTTATCTCTTCTGTTATTTTTCTCGGAGCAATATTTTTTGGTGTAAGAGTTTTAGCTTATCTATAAACTTAATTAACTCATCACCCTATTTCTTCCCATCTGCTTAGCCATATATAGCGCATCATCACTTCGTTTTAAGAAATTTTCTATCGTGTCGTTCTCTTTTGCAACAGCTACACCCAGGCTTACAGTCTGTCTAACAATATCAATAAAATGAAAGCTGCTAACTGCAAAACGGATTTTTTCTGCCAATATTACAGCACCCTCAATATCCGTAAATGGGCATATTACGGCAAATTCTTCTCCTCCCCACCTGCAAAAGGAGTCGCTCTCCCTTAGACACGATTGTATTATCTTTGCAGATTCAATAAGGACATGGTCTCCAGCTTGGTGCCCATAAGAGTCATTTACATTTTTAAAATGATCAAAATCAACCATAATAATTGCGAGTTCTTTTTTGTATCTGCCCCTTTGGGAAAATTCATAACTTAATACATCATCAAATTTATTACGGTTATATGCCCCCGTTAGTTTATCTCTAATGGAAAGCTCTTCAACCCTTTTTTTATCTGTTATATCAAAGCGGATAGACTGATAACCCATAAGTATCCCAAAATCATCATATATCGGTTCAATCGCGACAGATACCCAATAAAAATCTCCACTTTTTTTTCTATTTTTTAATTCACCACTCCATACATGTCCTGCCTTAATTGTCTCCCACATCTCTTTATAGAGACTTGAATCCATATCTGGGTGTCTGACAATATTATGGTTCCTGCCTATGAGTTCCTCTTTTGAGTAACCGCTTATCTCGGAAAATGCATCACTTGCATAAACAATAATACCTTTTTTATTTGTGATGGATATCAAAACATATTTATTGACAGTTTCTATATAGGTATCCAGACGCTGCTTTTGCTTAAGTATTTTCATCATACTCATAATGTGGGTATTAAATCTCTCTTTATCAATTGTTTCACTAAAAAAATCAGTTACTCCGCTTTTTAAGAATTCGCCCTTTAGCTTCTCTACTCTTTTAGTGTCCCCGTTTATTACAGTACCGCCAAAAATAATCATGTCGCGATTAGGATAACGATTTTTAATCTCTTTGCATAGTGATAATCCGCTATCGTCACTCAAATCTTCATCTACATATATAATCTTAATACACTCATCATTACGCATTAACTCAAGGGCATCTTTTTTGGAGCTTGTTATAATAGGCTGAAACAATAGTGAAACGAAGACTTGAGTAATTGACTTAGTAGTTAAACTAAGGTGATTTTTACTACAAATGAGTACATGTCTATTATAAAAAGACTCCAAGCCTTGAAGCAAGTCTGCCAAATAAGATTTCCCTGCTAGATTATTTTTAATGACATAATCAATAACAGGATAGTTAGTTACTTCTATGTACTGCTCATCTGTTAGCTCATCAAAAGTTGCAATGGTCGGTATATTTTTTTCTAATACATAATCAATAACTTTTTCGCCAAGATTATTTTTCATCTCAAAATCAACTATTGCAGCAAAAAAAGTTTCACTCTCCAGCAAGGAGGCAATATACTCCATACTCGTCGCCAATATAAAATGAAATCTTTTGTCTTTCATCCTCTCCTGTAAAAAAGCGGTAATTTGTATATCGTGATCTGCAACAAGAATATTTTTAGCGTTTGGCATATGTCAACCTAAATTTATTTATTTCAAATTGTAACCCAACTGTGCACAATAACAAATTAAAACAGGTGTTCACATTAAGATGAACAACTCAACTTAAGGTTTTTTGCCTGCTGCGGAGCCGACCTACTAAGGTGCTCAAGTTCAAAATGCTCTTCAAACGGACTCTGAGCAACCGTAAGTAGCTCCTCTATCATTGAAAAGTCATGTCTCTGCGCTTTTTCTATTGCCTCTTGCAAAATATGATTTTTTAAAATATATTTTGGGTTTACCTGTAGCATCTCTTTATGTCTATCCTTATTTGACAAACTCTCTTTTTTCAAGCGTTTATCATAAGCATCTAACCACTCACTTATTGGTGATTGAAGCTGAGCAAGTTCTAAAATGCCTTGCTTCTCTCCATCATATCTGGATAGTAATCTGAAGAACTTTGTATAGTCTGTTGGCGAGCTTCCCAAAGCACCCAACATCCACTTTAAAAGTTCAAGGTCACTTTCAAAGGAGTTAAAAAGCCCCATTTTTTTATACATAATTGCCAGATACTCTCTCTCATAAACTTCTCCGAAACTCTCCAGTACTTCTAGGGAACTCTCATGATTTACAATAGCCGAGAGAGCAACTGCCAACTGTTGTAAATTCCAGTGAGCAATCCCCGGCTGGTTTTTAAAACTGTAACGGCCATCTACATCTGTATGGTTACACACATAGTTTGCATCATAGTCATCTAAAAAAGCAAAAGGACCATAATCAATAGTTCTCCCGTCAATAGACATATTGTCTGTGTTCATAACACCATGGTTAAAACCCACACTCTGCCACTTAGCTACAGTTTTTGCTGTATTTTTCACAATCTCGCCGTACATTTTCAGGTAAACACCCTCTTCTCCTTTGAGATAAAAAAATGATTCATCTATGACATAATCTGCTAACTTTTGAAGTTGTGAATGTTCACCTCTTGAGTTAAAATACTCAAAAGTTCCAAAACGCACCCAAGTTGGTGAAAGGCGAAGAACAATAGCACCCTTCTCCCATCGCTCACGTGCAACATCGGTATCGCTCCCAATAAGAGCTAAAGCACGAGAGGTCTCTATCCCAAGACCATGCATAGCTTCTGACATCAGGTATTCACGGATACTTGAGCGAAGGACGGCTCTTCCATCCCCTTGACGAGAGTAAAGAGTTAGACCTGCCCCTTTTAGTTGCAAGTTTTGCCCATTAACTTTACCCAGATTGATTGCTCTGCCATCCCCAAGACGAGGGACAAAGTAACCAAACTGATGACCAGCATAACACATGGAAAAAGTTTTTGAGCCATCAAGTTTGTGGCTGCCGTTTACAATATTTACAAGATTCTCATCTACACTTATATCATCTTCTATCCCTAAAAGTTTTGCTGCATCTTGTGATGCAGATATAAGAAAAGGGTTTTTCAGCGGTGTCGGTTCAACCTCGTCAAAAAATATAGAATCCAGACTCATATATGGTGTTGTAAGTTTTAGTTGTGATAATTTCATAGTTAGCTTTTAACATGTGAGATATTAAAAATAGCTACACTTAATAAAACAGGCTTTTTTTTAGAGCTTAGCTTAAGATAAATTTATTTAAACTGCGTGCATGAATAAATCACTACAGAGAGTTTACGAGTACCACGAAACTACAAAACATGCACAACACCGCTATGCCCGCTCGCTCGGGTATATGGACTGGAACACTCAGCCGGACCCGTTTAGAGTTTACAAAGGGGCTCAAACAATAAAGCTCCCTCTCGCACTTAGCAACACGACTCCGCCATACCATCTTCTTGATGAAGAGTTACCCTCTGCTCCACTTGTTAAAGAGTCTCTCTCTCAGCTTTTACAGTTCTCTATGGGCATTGCTGCATATAAAGAATCAGGTGGTAGTTCTTGGGCTGTAAGATGTAACGCCTCTAGCGGAAACTTGCATCCAACAGAGGCATATGTTATTTTGCCACCTCTTTTACAAGAGCAAAACAACTCTACATGTATATATCACTACGCCCCTAAAAATCATGCTTTAGAAAAACTGGCAGAGTTTAAGAGTTCATTTTGGGAGGGCTTGGCTGAGGGTAGTTTTCTCATTGGTCTCTCAAGCATATCTTGGCGTGAAGTGTGGAAATACGGGGAGCGTGCTTTTCGCTACACTCAGTTAGATGCCGGACATGCATGGCAGGCTTTTGTTGTCTCAGCAAAGATGCTGGGATGGAAAGTAACACGACTTGACAGCGTAAGTGACAGCGACATGTCAACACTTTTAGGCTTGGGACAAAAAGATAGATTTTTTGAATCTGAGAATCCTGACATGTTGCTTGTAATATCTGCTACAGAAGTTGAGCCTTTTATATCTATAGATGGTTTGATTAAGAACACTCCTTTACTCTTTGAAGGTATAGCAAACAGACTTAGTCCAAGCATGCAAAAATGGGAAATAATTCCACAAATAGAAGAAGCAACTAAAGAGTTTGAGATAGCTCAAAAAAAACTACATGTAGAGAGTTTTAAAAAAACTCCAACCAAAGAGTCAAAAGATGTAGTGATAGATAGACGAAGCGTACATGTAATGCAAAAAGACATATCCAAAATCACAAAAGAGCAGTTTCATACAATCTTGCAAAGCGTAGTTCACTCACAAGACGGAAAAGAAAATTCAGCTCATTTGGCTCTATTTGTAAACCGGATAGATGGTTATGAATCAGGTTTGTATATCTTAATTAGAAATGAGAGGGACAAAGAGAGTTTAGTTAAACAGATGGATGAAAAGTTTGAGTGGAAAAAGACAGAGCTACAAAATCTTTACATGTTAGAAAGTGGAGATTTTATGGCAACTTCAAAGGCAATAAGTTGTAATCAAGACATTGCAAGTGATGGTGCTTTTTCTCTTGGAATGTTGTGTAACTTTTCACAACAACTACAAGAGCATGGAGCTCATAGATATAAAGAACTTTACTGGGAGTGCGGGGCTATTGGTCAACAACTATATCTAGAAGCCACTTCCATTGGTCTCTCGGGGACAGGTATAGGGTGCTTTTTAGATGATTCGATGCATGATTTACTAGGATTAAAAGATAATCGTTTTCAAATCTTATATCACTTTACTGTTGGTCGAGGATATGTTGACAGGAGAATCACAACAAAGCCTGCATATGATTTATAATATTTAACTAAAGAAGTTAACAAACAATATTGTAAAATAACCAGACACAATTAAAAGGGAATATTATGAGTAAAAATGTAGACACGGATACGCTTTATACAACTGCAGATAAGTTTATAGACCTTGCAAATATACTTTCACAAAAAGATAAATCAGGTACGGTTGGTTCAGCTTTTCGATTTGCAGCAGCTAGATATAGTGCATTTGAACTATCACTATCTGGTAAAGATTTATCCAAAGAAAGAGAGGAGCTAAAAGAGGGGCTTTTAAAAGATTATGCTTTAATGCTTGATGAAAACATAGATGTATATATTCGTCACCTAAGAGAAAAAGCTCAGCGAGAAAAATCTCATTCTAAACTAAAAGTTTTTTCATAAACTAAACTATACACTTACATGTAGAATAACTCTACATGTAGATAGAAAATTATTTGATTTTTTCTAAAATACTATCTACAGAAAAACCAAATTTTTCAAATAACTTTTCTGCTGGAGCTGAAGCACCAAAACTCTCCATTGAAACAACTTCATCTGCTAATTTATACCACTCTAAACCGCGAGCCGCTTCAATTGCTACTTTTTTTGTATCAGGTTTAATAATTGAGTCTATGTAAGACTTTTCTTGCTCAATAAAAAGGTCATAACAAGGGACAGACACAACATTTACAGGGACATCTTTAGCATTTAGTGCCTCTTTAACATTAAGAGCAAGTTCAACTTCCGAGCCTGATGCCATAAGAGTTATAATAGCATTTTCATCACTTGCCAGAAGATATCCACCTTGAGTTGCAGCCCCCTTTACCGGAGTAGGAAGAACTGAAAGATTTTGACGAGAACAAACAAACGCAGATGGAGATTTACTCATTGCCAGTGCTGTCTTCCAAGCTTCAATATTCTCAGCTCCGTCAGCTGGTCTCCAAACATAAAAGTTTGGAAGTGCACGAAACTGACTTAAGTGTTCAATTGGCTGATGAGTTGGTCCATCTTCACCAACACCGATAGAGTCATGTGTCCAGATAAAGAACTGTTGGATTCCTGTAAGCGCAGCAATTCTAGCTGCAGGTTTGAGGTAGTCTGAGAATACAAAAAATGTTGCACTAAAAGGGTTAAGCGGACCATAAAGTGCCATTGCATTTACAATTGAAGCCATTGCATGTTCACGAATACCAAAGTAAATATTTCTACCCTTTGGAAATACACCCATATCATTAAGGTTAGTTTTGTTTGATGGGCTTAAATCTGCACTTCCGCCTAAAAAGCTTGGAACTGCTTTTGCGATAGCGTTCATAATCTTACCATTTGTGTTTCTTGTAGCATCAGCCTTATCAAAAGCCGGCCATTGAATTCTTGAAAAATCTGGACTTTGTAAAGCTGCAAGTGCCTCATTTTGTTCCATTAATGGGAGAGTTTTTTGTCTGTGAATCCATTCACGCTCAAGTAAATCACCATCTTCAATAGCACATCTGAATCTTACCATCACATCTTCATCAACATGAAAACTTTTTGTTGCATCAAATCCGGCAGCTTTTTTTGCCTCTTCAATTACATCCGAACCAAGTGGCGCACCGTGAGAGTGGTGAGAACCTTCAAGTTTACCGGCACCTTTTGCGATAACAGTATTTGCTATGATTATGGTTGGTTTTTTATTTGATTTTGCAGTAGTGATTGAAGCATCAATCTCATCAAAGTTATGTCCATCACACTCTAAAACATCCCACCCTTGAGACTCAAATCTCATACGGATATTTTCAGAGATACTTAAGTCTGTCGAGCCTTCAATAGTAATGCGGTTTGAATCATAAATAAGAATAAGATTGTCAAGCTTGTTGTGTCCAGCGATAGAACATGCTTCATAACTAACACCCTCTTCTAAATCGCCATCACCACATAAACAGTAAACATTATGGTCAATAAGCTCCGCAGTCTCAGAGTTAACCTGAGCGCCGACAAATTTAGAAGCCATTGAAAAACCAACAGCATTAGCAATACCTTGACCAAGCGGTCCGGTTGTAATCTCAATACCTGCTGTATGGCCAAACTCTGGATGCCCTGGAGTTTTAGAGTCTAATTGACGAAAGTTTTTTAGATCATTAACTTCTAAGCCATATCCCCAAAGGTAGTAAAGTGAATAAATAAGACCTGTTGCGTGTCCGCCAGAAAAAACTAATCTGTCACGGTTTAACCAGTTTGGGTTTTTAGGATTGTGGTTTAAATGCTCACTTAAAACAACTGCAATATCTGCCAAACCCATTGGTGCACCTGGGTGACCTGAGTTAGCCGCTTGAACCATATCTGCCGCTAAAAATCTTATACTATCTGCCATTTTTTGACGCATTACATTACTCATTTAATTTCCTTGGTTTTATTTCTTAATATAGGCGACTAAAGCTTGACTTTTTAAGCCAGAGTCTTTATCTATGCCTGTTTATATACTTTGTTAATAGTGGTGAGAGCTCATTTTTCAAGCTCTCATCAAAACCGTTTAACTCAACTGTTAACTCACCTGCTAAATCATTAGCCTGATTTAGTGCCTCATCTAGACCCAAAAGTGTGACAAAACTGTTTTTTTCTTCATCATTGTTTGTCAACTTTCCAGCCTCTTGTGAGCTCTGTGTTACATCTAAAATATCATCTTGAATTTGAAAAAGGAGACCAAGCTTTATTCCGAAATCATAAAGCTGTTCGCCAAGATCCTCTTTTCCAACAATAATTGCACCCATTTTAAGTGAAGCGGCAATGAGTTTCGCCGTTTTGTTTGTATGCAAAATTTTCACATCATCTATGCTTAAGGGCTTGTTTTCAAAGTAACAGTCTATTGCCTGACCTAAAACCATCCCGTTTAGTCCACCGTTACTTGCCAACTCTCTTATAAGCTGAACTCTAGTGTAGTCTGAAAAAGGGGCATTGCTTAAAACTTCAAAAGAGTAGGTGTTTAGAGCATCTCCAACAAGTATTGCGGTGACTTCATCAAACTCTACATGTAGAGTTGGTTTCCCTCTGCGAAGAGGTGAGTTATCCATCGCTGGTAAATCATCATGTATAAGCGAATAGGTATGTAAAAGTTCTATTGCGTAAGCAGCATGACGGGCGCCATCAAGCATTAACGAGTTGTAAGAGTTTACAACACCCAGCAAAAGTGCAGGACGAAATCTCTTTCCACCCGCACAAAGCATCTTTTGCAGAGCATCCTGATATGTTGGATGAATACTTTTTGATACCGGTAAGTGGCTTAATAAAAAATTCTCAAAGTTTTGCATATGGAATTTTACCTAATTTACAGTCACAAAAAACTGAAATTCTTCTCTTTGAAAAAGAAGATTTACCGACTTTTCACTATTGGCTATAATCTCTAATATATCTTGTTCTTTTTTGATTTTTGTCGTATTTATTTGAAGAAGTTTATCGCCGATTTTAAGCTCATAGTGTTGAGCTTTTTTCTCTATTTTTACAATAAATAAGTTCTTGTCAAACGATATACCTAAAAATTCTAAAAATGTGTCACTAAGATAACCTCCGCCATATCTTTTTTTGGTTGTCGCTTTTATAACAAGTATCTTATCTTCACGCTTAATTTTTATTGTGTGAACAGAACCGATATCGCTAAATAAAATATTTCTCATTAATGTTGCACTATCAATTACATCTTTGCCGTCAAACTCCAATATGCAGTCATCTTTTTTAAATAAATTATTTTTCATAAACGGATTACTAGAGTTAACAATAACAACTTTTTTCTCATCGTGGACTCGAATCCCAATATCTCCATAAGAGACCTCTTTAGTCTCTAAAAAACGCTCAATATACTCTTTTTCAATTATCCCCTCTGGAGTAACTATGCCCTCTAGAGCGCAACAACTGTTTGTAAGAAGAGCTAGACCGTAGAGAGGTTCGCTGTATGTTGCAAAACTGTTCAATCCAATCTGGCTTTTTAAAATCTTACCCTCTATCGCTATTGTTCTGTCTACAGCGGCAGTTCCAAGCGTAAGATTCTTATTTATTCTAAATGGGTATTTGAATTGATTTTTGTCTTCTATAAGATACAGTGATAAAAAAGGGTCATATTTAATGATTTTAGCATTTGGAATATTTTTTGAAAAGATTAATAGTTGATTATTGTCTACAGGTATTTGTAGTTGTTGATTTTTTATTGATTTTGAATGATTAATTTTAAGCTTACAGGAGTCAAAACCACCATCGCATGCAAACAAATTTAAAAGAAGAAGATTAAGAGCTATAAAAAGCCTAAGCAACTACTTCGCTCCAAATGGGTTTATATTGCCAATACTGCCTAACATTCCCATAGCACTACTCTGTTTGTTTAGTTCTACCATCTTATTGGCATCGTTTATTGCACCGATAAGTAAAATTTGAAGTGACATTTTGTCTGATAATAGTGAATCATCAATATTTATATCAATAAGTTCGCCTTTGCCATTTATAGTTACATCAACCAGTCCGCCTCCACTTTTAACATTAAAAGTTTTAGACTCAAGTTCAGCTTGAAGTTTATCAGCATTTTCCTGCATACCCTCAAGCATTTTACCCATATCGCCAAGGTTTCCGAACATTATAATTTCTCACAAATAAGCAACAAGTCAGTGACTTGTTTAGTAACTAAAGCTACACCATTGGGTGAGAAAGAATTAAAATTCATTTTAGATACTTTCCGCCACATAATCAATGTTATTGTTATCATCTAAAATAACAACTTTAGGTTTATAAGTCTCTAAATCTTTCTCATCATAAGTTGCATAGGCAACTATAATAACTTTATCACCCTTATGAACTTTTCTTGCAGCTGCGCCGTTTAAACAAATATCTCTTTTTCCACGCTCACCCAAGATTATGTATGTAGAAAATCTTTCGCCGTTGTTAACGTTTAAAATTTCTACTTTTTGTCCAATTCTCATCTTCGCAGCCTCTAAAAGCTCTTCATCTATTGTAATAGAGCCAACATAGTTTAGATTAGCATCGGTTACAGTAGCACGATGAATTTTACTGTATAACATCTCTATCGTCATATTATTTTCCTATATTCCCATCTGTTTTTTCATATCAGCGGGAGTTATTGGAGCATCCCACAATTCTGAGCTTATTACAAACTCTTCTACTATATTTCCGCCAATAATATGTTCAGATACAATTCTGTCTATTATCTCTTTTGTAAGGCCGGCATACATAATGTGACCAGGTTCAACCAGCATAACAGGTCCAGAAGAGCAGCGGTTCAAACAAGAAGTTCTTATAGGTTGAACAGTTCCCATAATTCCCTCTTTCATCAGCTTTTGTGCTAAATACTGAAATAAATCTTGTGTGTCAGGTGTAACGCATGATGGTTTTGGCATACCCGGAGGAGCTGATTGCTCACATTTAAACATATAAAATGCTGGTTGAGGAATACCCATTTTACTATCCTTAATATTTTTCGAGATTATATCTAAAATAAATTGATATAACTTTAAGCTTTTACTTTAAATTTAAAAGCTCTCTTACAACTTCTCTATCATCAAAAGGAAATTTTTCATCATATATTATCTGATATGATTCGTCTCCCTTTCCGAGAATTACAACAACTTGTGTCTCCTCTTGATCATCAAGAGCCATCTGAATTGCTTTTTTTCTGTTAAGCTCTACAGTTACTATAGTTCTGTCTTCTATACCTTCTAGTATATCCTTTACAATAGCTTCTGGATCTTCATGTCTTGGGTTGTCACTTGTCACATAAACTTTTTTTGCAAGACTTGCAGCAACTCTTCCCATCATAGCTCTTTTTGATCTATCTCTGTCTCCACCTGCACCAAAGACAACTAAAAGTTCTTTCTCTTTGAGGGCATTTAGTACCTGTTGCATTCCATCTGGAGTGTGAGCAAAATCTACTATAACATTTGGAAGTTCACTTACCTGCTCCATTCTGCCGCTTACTCCTGCAAAATTATCCACAACTTCCGCCACTTCTTCAAGCTTTTTACCAGTCAGCAAATGTGTTGCTGAAATAGCTGCCATAAGATTATAAAGATTAAAAAAACCATGAAGAGAAGCGGTAAATGGGACAATTTCTTGAAAGTGTTGAATTATTCCACTTGTAGCATCATTAAGCGAGTATGCCATAAGTCTGTAAGTAGCCGGATTTTCTATACCGTAGGTAAAAGCATTCTTAATATTAAATGAAGCTCTGATCTCATCTTTATTGATAAGCTTCTTGCCCTCATCTTGAAAAAAACTATTTTTTACAGCTGTATATTCCTCGATTGTTTTATGATAGTCCAAATGATCTTGTGTAATATTTGTAAGTATTTTTAACTCGAAATTCAGCCCTTCAACCCTCTTTTGAGCAATAGCATGTGAACTTACTTCCATTATAAAAAACTCACACCCTGCAGTGACTGCTTGATATATATGTTTGTATGTATTTAGTACTGATGGCGTTGTTAAAGTTTTACCCTCTGCCACTTCATCATTCATAAAGAAGCCACGTGTCCCCTGCATAGCAGTTTTGTACCCTAAATCTAGTAAAAATGAGTAAATTGCACTTGCTGTAGTTGTCTTACCGTTTGTTCCGGTAATTCCTATAATTTTTATCTTATCTATGCCAAAAAGTTTCGCAACATCTTTAATATTTATAATTGAATGTGCAGAGTTCTCTTTTGCACTTTGAAGGTATTTCTCATTTTGGTTTGTTAAAACAAACGCAGTCTCTTTGTCGCACTCCAAAGAGTTTTCTGTTATATACTTAAACTCTTCGTTTGGAAGTTCAATTCTCAATCTTTTTGCCTTTGGCTAATTTTTTGAGTAATTTTCTAAGAAGCTCATCACTAGGATAAACGCTTAGTGCATTTTCAAGATATGTCAATGCCATATCTGCGAATCCATGCTCAATAAGATTATCTAAGAAATCAACAAAATCCTCTTTTTGAGTTATTATTACACGGGTAGAAAACATGATGTTTTCAAAAGTCTCTTTGAAACTTTCACCTTCGTCAATTATAGCTTTAAAATCTTTATAAAGTATTCCATCTTCAAACTCCAGTCTATCGCGAAGAGGCTCTGCAAATACCTGACTTAGTTTTTCTAAAGAGCCATCCATATTTTGAAGTATATCGCTCATAATAACATCCGCTTGCTCTTTATCTTCTTCTTTTAATATTTCATAATAATCAAAAAGAGCTTCTGCACCACCCTCTCCACTCATTGCCATCTCTGAGAGTATAACGCTATTGTATGCTTCTTTAGAGTTAGGAAAATTTTGCAATACCATTGCAAACTTCTCTAATGCATTTTTGAAATCACTCTTGGAAAAGTAATCTTTTGCCTGATTTAATATTTTATGTTTACTAATGCTCATCAATTTGTTCACTTATTTTATAAATTATCTATTTCATTTTCCATGCCAATTGGCACATTAATAACAATCAACTCAGGATGTATGTCCATCTTTAACTGTCTCTCAACACCATATTTAAGTGTTGTTCCACTGCTTGCGCACCCAATACAAGCACCTTTTAACTGAACGTACACCTTAGAATTTTTCACAGTTAAAAATGTTATATCCCCACCATCAAGCGCTAATGACGGTCGAACCTTATCTATTACATTCTCAACTGGGCTCATTAACTCTTCGTCTGTAAAGGGAATCATTCCTATCCTTTTAAATTCTCTATTTTATATTTTGTAAGATATGACAAAATCGCTTAACAAGTAATAAATTATATAAGTTATTCTTCCAAAGAAAGAATTTGATCTACATAAGTTGGTTTTCTCATTCCAACTAAAACATAATCTATATTCTTTCTTTGGATTAAAAACTTTAATGCACACTGTTGCATTGATGAATCACACCCTTTAAATAGCTCTTTTAGCTGATTTTTAGTATTTTTAGAGCACTCGTAAGCTACCATTTTTCTATACTCTTGAAGATATAAATCTATGAAACTTAACAATGTATCTCGATTTTCTTCATCAATTACATTTAAAGTTTTTTTCATATGCGGTAAAATTTGCGAATAAAGAAAAAAGTCATAATCACCAATCCATCCAAACTTATGTTTTGAAACATCTAGCTGCTCTAAAAGATTATAAAAAGGTCTTAGGATACCATTATCGCTGAGTTCCATCAATTCGTTAAGATAATTATAATACTCTTTGCTTTCATCATAATCACACAAGCGAAACATAAGATTATCTCTTTTGGCATTAAGCGGTCTATTCGCCAATACTCTAAGCCCATTTTCCTTTGCCCATGTTGCACATTTCAATCCCTCTTGCTCAAGGATATTTATTGGCAGCTCAATTGTTGTAAAACTATTAATATCATTTCCAACAATCTCAGCTGCATTATCTGCCAAAACTATCAAATCTTCATATGGTAAAAACTCATCGCTTGAATGCGAAACTGAAAAACTGTTTGAACTTACACCATATGAGCGAATTCGCCCATTTTTAACCTCTTCTTCAAGTCCAACAAATGCAAGCTCTATTCTTCTATACATCTCATCAAGTCTCTCATCTTTACTAATGCCATTTTTAATAGCATCAAATAGGTAATACTCTGGATTATGGATAAGATAGCAGTCCAATGTTTTCATCTCTAATCTTTTTAAAGATAATGTTAGTTGTTGACTCAAGAATGATTTTGATATAGAGTGAAAACAATCTTCACTAAACTCAACTACTTCTTCAAAAGGTTCTTCTTTGTGAGCTAACAAATTAGAACCTTGGATATATCCAAATTTACTTACTATTTCAACAGAATTAATTTTATCTTCGTCAAACTCTCTAAACGCAAGAGCAATTGCTCGCTCTGCACCGCCATCCATATAATTAGAGGATGTGTCAATCATAGCTATTCCAGCATCAATAGCCTCTTTCAAGCTCTCTATATGTTGCGGATTTAAATCACTTATTCTGTAAGTTCCAAATGCGAAATTACTCATAATGTCTCACTTTTATTTTAAGTATTTTAGAATTGGGAATATTAAAAGGGGTTATATGTAAGAGAAAACCCTTACATATAAATATTGAATTATACTAATTCAATAAATGCCATAGTCGTAGCGTCTCCACGACGAATACGAGTTCTGTTAATTCTAGTGTATCCACCAGCACGATCAACGTACTTAGGAGCTATCTCATTTACTAGAGTTTTTGTTGCTTCTTTACTTTGAAGCGCCGCGAAAACTGCTTTGTGAGCATTTGAATCATTCTTACCAGCAATTGTGATAAGTTTTTCAACGTAAGAACGTAGTTCTTTTGCTTTATCAATAGTAGTTTCAATTTTACCATGTTCTATTAACGAAATACTTAGGTTCTTAAGTAAAGCTGCACGGTGTGAGCTTGTACGACCTAGTTTACGGTATCCATGACGATGTCTCATCTCTAATTCCTCTAATTAAGCTTATAAAGCTTCTATTTTCTTTTTTAATGCACTAGCAACATCATCTGCGATATCACCGCCAACCTCAAAACCGAACTCTTGAAGTTTTTCAATAATCTCATCATATGATTTTTTACCTAGGTTCTTAACATTTTTAAGATCATTAGTACTCATTAATGCTATTTCACCTACTAATTTAATGTTTGAGCGGTCAAGACAGTTGAAACTTCTTGCACTTAAACCTAAATTATCAATATGTGTAGTTAATTTTTTAAGATCAGGGCTCTCTTCAACTCTTTCTATTGTAGTTGGAGCTTTAACACTAATCTCGCTATTAAATACTGCTAATTGAGCATACATAACTTCCAATGAATTTCTAAATGCATCTAATGGAGAAATTTGTCCATCAGTTCTAATATTTAGAATTACTCTTTCAAAGTTAGGATTGTCCTCTACTAGTACATTCTCAATTTTATAAGTTGCACTACGAACAGGAGTGAAATAAGCATCTAGTGCTATATATCCATCTTCTAGCTCATCATGAGTATCTTCACTAGCAACATAACCAATACCTTTTGCTATCTTGATACTAAAGTTAAGTGTAGAATCTTCATTTAATGTAGCAAGATGAGCATCCGGAGTTACTATCTCTACTTCATTATTTGTTAGATCACTACCCTTTATAGTACAAGGACCAGCAAAGCTATAGTTAATCTCTGTTTCTGAAACTTCATCATTTAATTTAAAGCGAATCTCTTTAAGGTTTAATATGAAGTCTGAAATATCTTCAAGCATACCACGTACTGAGTCAAATTCATGCTTAGCACCCTCGATTTTTATAGCGATTGGAGCATATCCAACTGAGCTACTTAATAAAAAACGGCGAAGTGGGTGAGCCAAAGAGATAGCATATCCAGTTTCAAACGGGTATGCCATAATGTTAGCTTCATTCTCACTAATCTGTTCTACCTCAAACTCTTGAGGAGCAAGTGGAGTAGTTTTTATTTTCTTCATTCTCTAACGCCTTTTTATTAACTATTATTTCGAGTAAAGTTCAACGATTAAACGCTCTTCTACAGGGATAACAACTTCTTCACGCTCAGGTAAACGAGTAAATATACCAAATACTTTTTCAGCATCGATGTCAACCCATGGAGCTAAACCAGTTTGGTTAGTTAATTCGATTGCACGAACGATTTGAACATTAGTTTTGCTGCTCTCACGAACTTCTATTTTCTGACCAGGTCTAACACGGTAAGAAGGAATATCAAGTTTTTTGCCATCTACTAAAAAGTGACCATGAGTAACAAGTTGACGAGCAAAACGACGAGTTGAAGCAAATCCCATACGATAAACAACGTTATCTAGTCTTTGTTCAATTAGAGTAATAAGGTTTGTACCTGTATTACCTTCTCTTCTTTTAGCTTCAACGAATAGTGCGCGGAATTGCTTCTCAGAAACACCATACATGAATTTTGCTTTTTGCTTTTCATTTAATTGTAAACCATACTCAGAAACTTTCTTACGACGCTGACCATGTTGACCAGGACCATAAGGACGTTTTTCTAATGCAGATTTACCTGCTAAGCGACGCTCACCTTTAAGGTTTAAACATACACCAAATCTTCTTTCGATTTTTTCTACTGGACCTCTATATCTTGCCATCAGTAATCTCCTTAAACTCTACGACGCTTAGGTGCGCGACAACCGTTGTGTGGTAATGCAGTAACATCTTTCATAAATGTAACGCGTATACCTTCGATTCCACCTACAGCTTTAGTTGCTGTTTCACGACCTGAACCAGGACCTTGAACTTTAATACCAAGTTCTTTTATACCATGTACTTGAGCTTTAGCTACTGCATCTTCAACAGCTGCTTGAGCCGCGAATGGAGTAGATTTTTTACTGCCTTTGAAGCCTAAACTTCCAGCAGAACTCCAAGCAATCATGTTACCCATATCATCTGTAATAGTTACAAGCGTATTGTTAAATGATGCAGAGATGTGGCAGATACCACGTGCAATATTTTTCTTTACTACTTTTTTTCTAACAGCTTTTCTTTTTGCCATCTGCTATCCCTTACGCTGCGCCGACAGTTTTACGTTTACCCTTACGAGTACGCGCATTTGTCTTTGTTTTTTGACCACGACATGGAAGACCACGACGGTGACGAAGACCACGGTATGAACCTAAATCCATAAGTGCCTTAATATCCATAGCAACTTTTTTACGTAAATCACCCTCAACCATATGGTTTTCACGGATTTCATTAGTAATCGCTGCTATATCCTCTTGAGAAAGTTCAAATATTCTCTTGTTATAGTCTATACCTGTCGCGTCTAAAATTAGACGAGATGCATGTAAACCAATACCGTAGACGTATGTTAGACCATACTCTACTCTTTTCTTTTTAGGTAAATCAACACCAGAAATACGAGCCATGATTATCCTTGTCTCTGTTTATGTTTTTTAACTTTGCAGATTACTCTTACAATGCCTTTTCTCTTGATAACTTTACAATCATCACACATCTTCTTAACCGAAGCACGTACTTTCATAGAAAGCTCCTATAATTAAATCTTTGCTGCATGTAGGCAGATATATTATTCTCGTGAAACCTGAACAAGTCCAGTTTTCACTCAGCCACTAAAGCTACACCTTGCGGTGAGAATATTTTTTACCTTGCCAATACTTTTATCCATATATATGTATATAAAAATAGAAATACTCAACTATTATGTTAAAACAGCAAAGCGGACGAGGATTGTATCCAAATTAATGTAAAAGATTTATTAAGTTGACTAGATTTACTTATTTTATTTACTTAATCCCACAAAACAGTAACTCCATACTCTTGGCTTAGGGCTATATATTTGTTGTAATAAACTTTTTTTTCATATTTTTTACTTAGTAGTTCTACTTCTACGCTCTCATCTTCGAGCAATTCTCTTACCTCTTTATATGAGAGCCACTTTCCATACCTTGCTAGTGAATTTTGCCAAATTTTAAAATCGCATGTAGAACTTTCAGTCAGCTCAAACATCTCTCCATCTTCTGTTTTCCAATTAGCGTTTGAGCAGGCATAGAGTTTTACTTTTTTTCCACTTACCTCTTTATCTCTAACTTCTATATTTCCATCATCACAGTATGGGCATTTTCCTAAAGTCATTTGATACTCTTTTTTTTATTGTATGTTATTACAAAAACTACCTATATTACAAAAATATGACAAAATGTAATATTTAATTGATTAATTTATATTTTTAAAGATTTAGATAAAATTCCATTATGAATTCATATTTAGATAAATTTAATGTCTCTATCAATAACACCATTTATTCAAAACTTCCACTCTCTAGTCGGGAATTTATTAAGAATAAATCTATAGAGCATAAGTTCACATTTTCTGAGATAAAGCAAATTGTTGATATAGCTAGAGATCTTGATATGTGGAATGAGAAAAGTATTATAGATATATTTCCTATACATGAACAAAAAAAAGTGGTTTTCGCCAGACTAAAAAAAGCTTATGAAAATCTTCGACATAAGCCGAACTCTTATGAAAACTTTGAGCTGAAAAATATACCAAAAGAGCAGAAATATACTTTTAAGACAGAAGCCAAAGATGGTTTTGGACTTGGTCTTTGTCCAGTTGCAAGTGAAAAAACAAGGTGTTGCAATCTCTTAACACTTGATGCAGTAGAGAGTTGTGGATTTGACTGCTCTTACTGCTCTATACAATCTTTTTATAACCAAAACACAATTACCTTTGACAGCAATTTTACCACTAAACTGAAAAATCTAAATCTTGAAAAAAACAAAACCTACCATATAGGGACAGGTCAAGCATCTGATTCACTTATGTGGGGAAACCGCGAGGGTATTTTAGGTGCCCTCTTTGAATTCGCTAGAAATAATCCAAACGTAATCTTGGAGTTTAAGACAAAATCTGACAATATCAAGTACTTCCTAGAAAACGACGTACCAAAAAACATACTCTGTACTTGGTCGCTTAACACTCCAACAATTATACGCAATGAAGAGCATCTGGCAGCTTCACTTGATAAGCGGATAAATGCAGCTAGAAGAGTGGCGGACAAAGGTGTAAAAGTCGGTTTTCACTTTCACCCTATTGTGGAGTATGAAAACTACCTTGATGAGTATAAGAGTGTTTATGATAGACTTATTAAGGAGTTTAAGACAAGTGAAGTTGCACTTGTGAGTTTTGGCACACTTACTTTTATAAAACCAGTCATTAAACAGCTTAGAGAGAGGGAGTTTAAAAGTAAGATAACTCAGATGCCTTTTGAAGATGCCAGCGGGAAAAGTTCGTACCCACATGTAACAAAAGTGGAGATGTTTAAGCACGCTTATGAGAGTTTTAGCACGTGGCACAAAGATGTTTTCTTTTATCTCTGTATGGAAGAGCATAAGATGTGGAGTGAAACATTTGATTATCAATACTCAACTAACAACGATTTTGAGAAAGCTATGCTTAGTTCTTACAGCAAAAAACTAGATATGGAGTTTTTATTATGAAAAAAAATTTGCAAAATCTTATACTAATATCTTTACTTCCTCTATTAATATTTTTTATTTATGATGCTAGAGAACCTCAAGAGTTGAATGCCGATGCAGCTAAAACAAAAATAGTTAAAAAAAAGATTGCTGCCAAAGAACAAGTAATTGAACAAACAGATGTTAAAAATAAAAAAGAGCTATTTCTAGACTTAATAGTACCTGCAGTGGACCTAGTCTATGACGAACTTGATTTACAATATAAAGAGACAATTAACCTGCTAGAAAATAACAGCTCAATAGAAAAAATTTTAGAGCTAAAACAGATATATAAGGTAACTAGTGATGAAGAGTTACTGATGGCTCTAAAACCGCACCCTAAAAGCATTGCCATAAGCCAGGCTGCAATGGAGAGTGCTTGGATTACATCAAGATTTTACAGAGAGGCCAATAATTTATTTGGCGTTTGGTCATTTAACAAACATGAGCCTAGAATTGCAGCACTAGAAAAAAGAGGCGATAAAAAGGTTTGGCTTAAAAAATACTCAACTGTTGTGGACTCGGTGAGGGACTACTACATAACATTAGCCCGCTCATCTGCTTTTAAAGAATTCAGAGAGTTAAAGATGAAAACCGACGACCCTTATAAGCTAGTCAAAGAACTTGATGAGTACTCAGAACTTGGTGACAAGTATCCGAAACAACTCTCTTCAATGATTAAATATAATAAATTTTACCTTTACGATGAATAAACAATTTCTATAACTTTTTATTATGCCAAAAACTAAAGAATTAAAATTATCTACAATTAGACTTAGTTAAATAAACTTAAGAAAATAGTTATCTTAATATATCAATATATCTTGATATATTAATTAAAATTCGATATACTTTCACCGATTCAAAAAGGAAATTAAAACTATGGATATATTTCTCAATACTATAAGCTCCATAAATGACAAAACCAGAGTTGAAATTTTGCAATTTATAGCACAAAACGGTGAAGTGTGTGTTTGTGACATTGAAAACTCATTCAACATGATTCAATCTCGCATATCAAGACATCTAAAGATTTTAAAAGATGGTGGCTTTTTAAAAGTGGATAGGCGTGGAAGATGGGCATTTTACAGTATAAAAAGTCCAATGGATGAGTTTAGACAATCAATCTTAAAAGAGATTAGTTTTTCAGATATAGAAGTTCCTAAATTAAACAAAGGGTGTAAAAATGGATAAAAAAGTTCTTATATTGTGTACAGGAAATAGTTGTCGCTCTATCATTGCAGAAGCTGTACTGAACAAATACCTTGATGGTGTTGAGGCATACAGTTCTGGTGTAAAAGCAAGCGGAAAAGTAAACCCAAATGCGAAAAAAGTCTTGCAAGAGGATGGCTCTTGGGATGATAAATACCACTCAAAAACTTTAGACAAAGTTCTACATGTAGATTTTGATTTAGTAGTGACTGTTTGCGATAATGCGATGGAGTCTTGTCCTGTGTTTCCAAAAAATACAAAAGTTATACATGTAGGTTACGAAGACCCAGATGGAAAAAACTACTCAGCATTTCTTAAAACTCTAAAACTAATAAAGATGGAATTAACTCCAATTGTTAGAATGGAACTTGGTCTGTAATGCTAGTCGCTTCTATAATATTTCTTATAACCCTGCTATTTGTAATCTGGCAACCTCGTGGACTTCAGATTGGCACAACTGCTGTTATCGGCGCTGTTGTTGCACTCGTAGCTGGAGTTGTTAGCATTAGTGATGTTTGGATAGTTTATGACATTATTTGGGATGCTACTCTAGCTTTTATAGGGATTATAATTCTCTCAATGGTATTAGATGAGATAGGCTTTTTTGAGTGGGCTGCACTTAAGATGGCTAAACTCTCAAATGGTAGTGGACACAAGATGTTCTTCTACTCTATCATCCTTGGTGCGATTGTTTCAGCACTGTTTGCAAACGATGGTGCGGCACTTATTTTAACTCCTATTTTACTGGCTAAGATGAATATTTTAAGACTAAACACAAAAACGATCTTGGCCTTTTTACTTGCGGGCGGATTTATAAGTGATAGTGCATCTTTGCCTTTTGTATTTTCAAACCTGACAAATATCGTAACTGCTAACTACTTTAACATAGGGTTTGCCGAGTTTATCTCAAATATGATTCTTCCATACTTTGTAAGTGTTATCGCTACAATGGCAGTTTTATGGGTAGTTTTACGCAAGGATATTCCACAAACTGTGGATATTCATCTTCTTAAAAATCCTGAAGATGTTATAAAAAGTAAAGCACTGTTTAACTTCTCTTGGTTTTTCCTTGCAATACTGCTTGCGGGGTATTTCATAGGTGACGCATATAACATTCCGGTATCTGTTTTTGCTCTTGGCGGCGGCATAATATTTTTAGCAATTGCAAGTTTTGCAAAAACAGTAGAACCAAAGAAAATCATAAAAGAAGCACCTTGGCAGGTTGTTTGGTTTTCACTAGGTCTCTACATAGTTGTTTACGGACTTAAAAATGCAGGACTAACTGACTACATAACTGAAGTTTTAGTTTACCTCAACTCTCAAAGCGAAGTTGTTGCGGTTGTAGGAACTGGATTTTTAGCAGCATTTTTATCAGCGTTTATGAATAACATGCCCACTATTATGGTTATGGACATAGCACTGACTGACATAGCAAACGAAGCTATGATTTATGCTAATATAGTAGGATGTAACTTAGGACCTAAAATGACACCGTTTGGCTCACTAGCAACTCTGCTTTGGCTTCATACACTAAGCAAAAAAGGTGTAAATATCAGTTTCTGGTCATACTCAAAATTTGGGCTGATTGTCACTCCTCCTGTTCTTTTAGTGGTTTTGCTTTCACTTTCTTAGATAATCTACATGTAGGTTACCTAGGAACTGAATATTTAGTTTACAATTCTAAGTTTTCTTGTTTTACTTCTTGAATCCCACTTCCATTTTTTTGATGGTTTTACAGATACAAATTGTTGTTTGTTGCTTTGATGTTCAAGTTTTCTTGTCTTGGTTTTTGAATCCCATTTCCAATTTTTTTCTACTAAAGTATCACTTCCAAACAAACTAATACTTAAACCAACTATTGTAGTTAAAACGATTATCTTCTTCATCAATTATTCCTTTAAATGTTAAGTGTAGATTTGTAAAAACTCACTACTCAACATTATATAAAAAGAAATTATCATTTTGGTTAACACTAATTCCCTAACGTTCTAAAAAACTCCATATCTACATGTAGATTATTATTTCTGCACCGCCAATAAACCACCGGCTACCTCAACCAACTCTAGCTCTTCTATAATTCCAAGTTTTTTTAGTCTAATTATTCTCTCTTGAAATATGTTCTTGACTCTTGTTGAAAAGTCTATATTACTATTGGCTCTTGTTTTTTGCATAGGCAGTGGATGTTGTGTCTCAAACTCTTCTAGCATTTTTATATATTTGGGCATTTTTTTTATAAATATTTCTGTTATCTCTCTTGCCTCTTTTTTGAATCGTAATTGCGATATGTTTAATATTTTAGCAAGTTTATAAAACTCATCCAGCTTCCAATTTTTTGGTTTTTTATATGGTGTTTTCATGCCCAGACCTAAGTCCCAACTATCTCCATTATAAATACCTACAGAGATAAGGTCATAAAGCGGAGTTAAAATATACTTTTTCATCCCAATCTCAAAAGCTCCAATATTTTTCAGATGCAAATCAGCATGTTTAATCAGATAACTATAATAATAAAACCTGATTGCCTCAAGCTTTGCTTCATTTGATGATAACTTTTTATTGAGAGCTTCAAACAGCTCTTCACTACTGCTCTTATACTTATCAGCACTCTTTACACCAAGTATCTGTGCAAAATCAACTTGATTATATTTTAGTCCGCCAATTCTATCAAATCGTTTTGTAATATAATGATAGTCTCTGTCCTTAGCTTTTATAATCCCGCTATAAGGAACATCAAAACCGAGTTCATTCTTGGCAAAGCTCATAAACAGGTGTTCATTTATCGCTATATATGGATAGTGTCGTTTCTTGCCATCCTCATCAACATTAAAGTAGTTGCTTTTATTTTTGTTTCTAGGCTTTAGGATATACTCTGCACTATTAGACTCAACAATCACTTTTTTCTCAAAGTCTATATCAATATCAACTTTAGTCTGATAACCGCTAAGGTCTGAATGTTCTGTGTTTGAAGTAGCATCCAATATATCATCGTCAATTTGAATATCAGCGACAATCAGATTAGGAAACTTATTTTCAGACAATATTTTATTCTTAACACTTATCCAGTTTTCTCTTTTTCCATAATTGGGTTTATATTCAAATAATTTGTATTTTGGTATAAAATCTAAAGCACCATGTGCGTTTTTCAACCCCTCTAATACCCAAGCTATATCCTCTTTATCTCCAAGTAGTCTATCTCTTCTTTCATACTCAGGGATAAGGTTTTCAAAGTATGTAAAAAGTTCTGCTGAACTACTTATAACTCCTTTTTTAAGACCCTCTAACTCTTCACCTTTGTATTTATCGTCATATTCAAAAGTGTACTCTCCAGTACCATAGTGTAGCTCTCCAACCATGACGCCACTACTAAAAACAATTAACTTTTCTGATATATCATCAGTGTTAAAAACTCTTCTATAAATTCTATTTTTTGTTGTGCCTAATGCTTCTATTAATTTAAGTTCTGTTAAACTTTTTAATGCACGTTGCGCTGTTCTCTTTTGGATAGACGTATCTTCTACTAGCTCACTAATAGCTATTTCATTCTTTTTTGATATATAATCTAATATAATCTCTTCATTTTTATTTAGCTTTTTCAAAGATACCCTTTCATGACAGATAGTGACAAAATACTATTTTTTAATTTATTTTTAATATTATAGCATTATTGTGACAAATAGTGACAAAATATATATTTTTAAGATTATTTTTATTTAAATTATTTCTAATGTATGTGATTAGAATTATATTCCAGATTCAATAATAATCTACATGAGGAAGTCCTCTTTGGTTGAGGGTGGGTTTTCTACATGTAGATATATCTTATAACATCTACTAAATCTCTAGTGTTCTGAAAAACTCCATCTCATGCTCTCTTAAAAAACGGATTGTATTGGTTGAGCCGGTGCCGCCCACAGGGTCTCCGGCAGTGAGTATATAGCTTTTTTTAAGGTCTAATATTTTATCGTCTAAACCTTTTTGCATAATATCTTTAATAGTTCTGCCTATTGATATATTTTCTACTGAAAAAGCAGGAATAATGCCCCAAGAGAGTGTAAGCTGCTGCCTAACTCTGTCATCGTGTGTCACAGCATAAATAGTTGATTTAGGTCTATATTTTGACAAACTCCTTGCTGAACCACCTGTTGCAGTCACAGCAAATATAGCATCTACTTCTAAATCTTTTGCTAATTTTACAGCAGATTCATCTATGGCATTTGTAACATCATCATGTTTTTGATTATATACTCTGTGATAAGCATAAGATTTTTCGGTCTCTCTGATTGTCTCAAACATTGTTCTTACTGCCAACACAGGATGATTCCCAACTGCGCTCTCTTCTGAGAGCATTACTGCATCTGTTCCATCAAGAACTGCATTTGCAATGTCACTTATCTCCGCTCTTGTAGCTCTCTCGCTGTGTGTCATTGAGAGTAACATCTGAGTAGCAGTTATAACCGGTTTTGCTGCTAAGTTTGCTTTGTGAATCAGCATTTTTTGAAGGTTAGGCACTTCATAAAAAGGAACTTCTATACCTAAGTCACCGCGTGCAACCATTAAACCATCAGAAGCTTCGAGTATTGCATCAATATTTTTTATTGCATCAAACTTCTCTATTTTTGCTATAAGCATCTGATTGCCACCATGCTTTTTAACAATCTCTCTTGCGTTTATCATATCTATCGCATTTTGAACAAAGGAGATGGCCATAAAATCTACATCGTTTTTTACACCCCACTCAATGTCTGCTCTATCTTTTTTTGTTAGTATGTCTATTCCGAGTTCAGTATTTGGGAAATTAACACCTTTTTTTGACGAGAGAGTTCCATTGTTTTCAACTATTACTTCAATATTTTCAGCACTACATGCAATAACTTTTGTTCTGATAATACCATCGTAAAGATAGATGTAATCCCCTACATGTAGCTGTGTTAAAATTTCAGGATAATTTATAGAGACTTCATATCTGCCAATGTCAATACATCTGCCAACAATGGTATCTTTATGAAAAATTATTGTGTTTCCCTCTTGAAGTTCAAAGTTGTCCTCAAGCTCTCCTATACGGATTTTTGGTCCGCTAATATCTTGAAGTACCCCTACAATCAGCCCTGTGCTTTGCATCACCTGTCTGATTTTATTTAAAACACCCAAATGGTACTCGTACGTCCCATGACTGAAATTTAATCTAAAAACATTTACACCTGCACGCACCAATGCTTCTATTTTTTCCAAACTGTCAGATGCCGGACCAACAGTAGCTAATATTTTAGTTCGTTTTTTCACCAGAAACTCCTTATTTGCAAGCAATAATAGCACAAAATTCAATAAGAAGATATAATGTCATACTTAATTTTAAAATGACGGAAATACCATGAAACAAGACTACTTCCTAGAACTAGGAAAAATAAACACACTCGTAATCGACAGACTTACAACACCTGGTGCATATATGATGGCACAAGATGGCAACGATGTCCTACTCCCTGGACCATACTTAACAAACGACATGAAAGAGGGCGACCTTCTTGAGGTTTTTATTTATAATGACTCAGAAGATAGGCTAGTATGCACAACACTTACCCCAATAGCTAAACTAGATGAATTTGCTTTTTTTGAGTGCGTGGATGTAGCTCCTTTTGGTGCATTTATGAACTGGGGTCTGAGTAAAGATTTACTTGTTCCGAATATGTTTCAAAAAACTCCTTTTAAAGTTGGAGACAGAAGATACTTAAGAGTTGTTTATGATGAGAGAACTCACCGTTTAGTTGGAACTGAAAAACTAGGTGACTTTTTTGAGCGAAGAGTAAAAGGTATAAAGCCTAATCAAGAAGTAAAAATTTCTGTTATCTCTAAAACACCACTTGGATTTAAGTGTATTGTTGAAGGTAAGTATGAAGGTTTGATTTATCACACTGATGTATTTGAAGATATTAAACTCGGTCACGAAGGGACGGCTTTTGTAAAGACAATTAGAGGAGATGGAAACATTGACCTTAACCTTCGTAAGCCTGGAGCAAAACAAAGTGGTGGTTCTTCAGATAAAGTTTTAGCACTTATTAAAGAGAACAACGGGAGTATGCCTTACAACTATAAAAGTGATGCAGATCTTATCAAAAGTATTTTTGGCTTAAGTAAAAAAGATTTTAAACGCTCGCTTACAACACTAGTTGATGCTGGTAAAATAGAGGTAAAAGATACCGGGATATACCTAAAGGACTAAGTAATGGCAATAAAGAAAAAAAGCGTAGAACTCTCTGATAAAAATATAACTTTTAACATAGAAAATATCTCTTATAGAGTTATAAGGTTTTTACCGACAATTATGATGGTAGACGTTATGGTTGTAGAAAACGGAGTAAAAGCGGGTATGCAAAGCCTCCCTTTTGCTCATATGCCAAGAGAGACAAAAAAAATAATTAAAGCTAATTAGAGGAACGACCTTTTGACACTCAACCAAATAAAAATGGCAATATATTCAATAATTGTTACAAACTACTATGGTTTTAAACTTACAAAAATAGACAATTCTATAGATAGAAAAAAAACACGTATAGATTATGCAAATAAAATATTAGACAAGTTAAATATTAAAATAAAAGTTATAAATGAAGAGAAGATTCCTAAAGACGGACAGTATCTTCTAACTTCAAACCATAGGACTATCATAGACCCTCTAATCGTTGAGCTCGCTACTAAAAACAGCACTATTTTTGGTCACTGGATAGCTAAAAAAGAGCTGTACAATTCAGTTTTTTTTGGTAAGTTTACCAGAAATGGTGGAACAATCCTGCTTGACCGAGAGGCCTCTCAAATGAGTGGTTTTTTCAAAGATATAAAAGCTTGTGTTAAAGATGGAAACTCTATTTATATTTTTCCTGAGGGGACTAGAAATAAAACAGATGCACCAATAGCAGAGTTTAAAGAGGGCGCTCAAATAATAGCAATCAAAAATAGACTCCCGATTCTCCCTGTTTTTATACGTACAAAAGCAAATGATATACTTATGGATGCTGTAAAAAATCCAAAAGAACAACGTACTATTGAGATAGAGATAGGTGATTTGATAGACTACAAAGATAGAACCTTGTCATTTGAAGAAGCTTATAAAAAACAGTTTAATATAGAGTCATAAATATACCGCTAAGTTTTATTTAATTATAATAACAAAAAATTATAATTAAGGAACTACTTTCATGTCTAAATCTTACCTAGAATCATATCCTGATGAAAAAGGATACTTTGGAAAATTTGGAGGTTCATATATACCTCCAGTACTTGAACAACCATTTGCTGACATAACAAAAGCATACAAAGAGCTAAAACATTCTCCTGAATTTATAAATGAATTAAAGTATGTTAGAAAGCACTATCAGGGACGCCCGACACCTATTTCATTTGCTAAAAACCTTACAGAGCTTTGCGGTGGTGCAAAGATTTACTTAAAAAGAGAAGATTTAAACCATACCGGTGCGCATAAGCTTAACCACTGTATGGCTGAAGTTATTTTGGCAAAACATCTAGGTAAGAAAAAGGTTATTGCAGAGACTGGAGCTGGTCAGCACGGCGTTGCTCTTGCAACTGCAGCAGCATATTTTGGTTTAGAGTGTGAAATACATATGGGTGAAGTGGACATAGCTAAAGAGCATCCAAATGTTGTTCGTATGCAAATCTTAGGTGCCAATGTTATACCTGCTACACATGGTTTAAAAACTTTAAAAGAGGCGGTTGACTCTGCATTTGAGAGTTATGTGCCACAAGCTGACACTGCTATTTACTGTATTGGCTCTGTTGTCGGTCCTCACCCTTTCCCAATGATGGTTAGAGATTTTCAATCTGTTATAGGCTTTGAATCTAAAGAGCAATTTTTAGAACACGAAGGTAAACTGCCAGACAATGTTATAGCTTGTGTTGGCGGCGGTTCAAATGCTATGGGTATTTTTGCCGGATTTATTGATGATAAAGAGGTTAATCTAATTGGTGTTGAACCTATGGGTGTTGGTGAAAAACTAGGAGAGCATGCAGCGACTCTTACTTATGGGACAGAGGGAGTTATGCACGGTTTTAATTCTATTATGCTTAAAGATGAAAGCGGTGAACCTGCACCTGTTTACTCTGTAGGTTCTGGTATTGATTACCCGTCTGTCGGTCCAGAACATGCACATCTAATGCAAACAGGAAGAACTAAAGTTGCTCTTTGCAACGACGAAGAAGCTATTGATGCATTTTATAAACTTTCGCAACTAGAAGGTATTATCCCTGCACTAGAGTCTGCTCACGCTGTTGGGTATGCCATGAAACTTGCAAAAACTCTTGGCAAAGATAAAACAATCCTAATCAACTTAAGTGGCAGAGGCGATAAAGATATAGACTTTGTTGTACAAAACTACCCAATTCCTAACGCAAAATTCTAATCAATTTATTTCTACATGTAGATTAGTTCTACATGTAGAAATATTCGTTACATCTTATTTTCTATTTTTTTTGCATAAACCAAAAGCAGTATCCCTACAAAAACTATAAATGCTGTCAAATAGAGTGTAGAGTTATAATTTCCAAAGTACTCTATCAAAGCTACACTGTAGAGTGGAGCACCGACTTGTCCTATTCCGTAAGCTGCTGTCATAGAGCCCATCAAAACCACCGGATTATTCCCTGCAAGCTTGCCGCCTAGATGCATAAAAAGTGCTACAAGTGCAATAAATGTACTGCCATACAAAGCACCACTCAACAAGTTAAGATACATATTAGTACTAATTGCAGGTATAAGGATTCCTATAATTTGCAGAGCCATTGCTAGGATAATTATATTTACACTTCCGTAGTTATGTGCCAATCTCATAAAAATTATAGAGGATGGAATTCCTGCGATTCCAACCATTAGCCAGCCAACACTTCCGTAACCATCCAAACCTTTAAGCGAATTTATTATGTCCGGTAAAAATGTCCCTTGTACTACAAAACCGACACCTTCTGTAAAGTAGGCCAATATAAGCAAAATAACATACGGAGTAAATATAGATTTTGAAAGTTTATGTTTTATAGCCTCTTGTTTTATCTCTTTGTCAAACGACAGAATATACACTGAATAAAAAGATATTATAAAAGCAAACATTGCTAAAGCAAGCCACGCATCAGACCAATTACCATCTTTTAATATGTATTGACTTATCAGTTCGCTTATAAGTATCGCAAAGCCAATGCCACTGAAGTGAATCCCCATCGCTTTTGTTTTATCTTCAAAGTTTAACTTGACCATCACTATAGCACCACCGACTATAAGAACCATAGCAGAACCAAAACCGGCAACGACTCTAGAGAGTAGCCATAGTGTCTCATCTGTCGTAGTTGCAAGAACAAGAGTTGTAACTACACTAAGAAACATTCCAATTCTAAAGTACTTTACTTTTGCATTTATATCTTTGATAAAAACAGAAAACACAGCACCGCTTAGATACCCTGTAAAATTAAATGAAGCAAGTATTCCAGCATTGGTAATTGTCAAATAATCTTCAAGCATAAAGGGAAGAAGTGAGGTGAAAGCAAAACGTGCTACACCAATTCCAACTACTATAGCTAATATACCGGCTAAGAGTATTGCAGCATTATTACTTTTATCAAATAAACTATTCATAATATTTTTCTTTTAAAAAACATCCCTGAGAATAAGGCTTTTTAGAGTAAAACTCTTTTGAGTGCTTTACAATAAGTGCATGAAATTCCTGATAGACTATAACCAACTCTCTCTCATCTTTTATACACTCCCTTAGTGACTCTTGCATCAGTTTTTTTATATCTTTATATTTTGCTTTCTCATTTATAAGACCAAGCTCTAAAAAAACACGTTTTGTGTAGGCATCTACTTTAAACTCTGGCTTACAATAGCCATATAAAAGTATAGAGTCTGCTGTCTCCTCACCAATTCCAAGCACTTTTAAAAGACCTTCTCTACTTGGTGTTTTTCCATTTAAGGCTTCAAAAAAAGAGATAAACTCAAGTATGTATTTCGCTTTTTGATTAAAGTAACCTGATGGTTTTATGGCCTCTTTAAACTCCCCTATATCAATCTTTTTTATAGCTTTAGGTGTGAGCGCATTCAACTCATTTAGATTATTAAGAGATTTTACTACAGATGTAAAAGTCGTATTTTGAGTTAAGATAGAGCCTAAACATACTTCAAAAATTTCATCTTCATTTCTATTAAAATTGTAATCAGCTGGATGATAGCCACCATCATTTATATATGGCCACCAACCCTGAGGACCATAAGCTTCATGTAATATTTCATAAACATTAAAAATTTTATTCACTATTTTTCTTTCTCACTATTTTTTTCTCTCTTTTCATTTTTTATACAGTCAAAATGAAGCCTAAATATAAAAAAGTATAACTAAAATAATATTTACATATATTCAAAATATTGCTTGTAGTAACGTAACTTAGTTATTATCTATTTTTGGATAATATATCATAAATTATGGAGAAACACATGTCTAAAATAAAAAAATGCAACTCACTCGAAGAGGTTAGACAAGAGATAGATATACTTGACGACAAGATTGTTGAACTTATATCTGATAGAAGCCATCTTGTTCGCCAAGCAGCAAAGTTTAAAAATAGTGTAGAAGAGGTAAAAGCTGAAGATAGAATAGATTTTATTTTACAAAAAGTCCGTCATGCTGCAATTCAAGCAGATGTCTCTCCAAATATGGTATCAGAACTTTTCAAAATAATGATTGATGAAATGGTAGAAACTGAAATATCAGAGTTTAGAAATTCGGAAATATTTTAACTTTACTTCAATTTTATATTGTGGGTCAGTAAATACTTAATTAGGTAGATTTATTGGGCAAAAAAATAGTCCCTGAAACTCAGGGAATCTATTATTTGTATCTATAGGTGATACGACCTTTATCAAGTGAGTAAGGCGTTAGTTCAAGTTTTACTTTGTCACCTGGAAGTATTTTAATATAGTGCATACGCATTTTTCCTGCGATATGACATAGAATAATATGTCCATTTTCTAATTCAACACGAAATGTTGCGTTAGGCAAAGCTTCTATAATTTTGCCATCTACTTCGATAACATCTGATTTAGCCATTTATAAGTCCTTCAAACTTCTCTAAGCGAGAGATAAAATTTCAGCTTTACCGTTGACAACTGCAACAGTATGCTCATAGTGTGAGCCGTGTAAATCATCGGCACTAACAACATCCCACTTATTATCCAAGATAATAGGTTTAGAATCTTTTTGACATATCATAGGCTCCAGACAAAAAACCATTCCGTTTTTAATCTTTGGGCCAGCATTTGGATTTTTACCATCAAGGTAGTTTGGAATTTCAGGCTCTTCATGAGGCTTTTTACCGATACCATGACCACAAAAGTTGTAAAGTGGAACAAACCCTCTTGATCGAATAGAGTTCTCTAAAATTGCTGAAAGCTCTTTGAAGCGCATACCTACTTTTATAGCAGATATAGCTTCATAAAGAGTATCTTTCGCGCAAGCGATTAGTTCTTCATCTTTAGCACTAACTTTACCAACTCCAACTGTTATAGCTGCATCACCGAACCAGCCATCTAATTCAGTACCAATATCATAACCAATTACATCACCCTCTTGGAGTTTGTAATCTGTCGGGATACCGTGAATAATAACTTGATTTAATGAGCAGCAAACTGAATTGGGAAAGCCGTAGAGACCTTTAAAAGATGGCTTTGCGCCATGAGAGAGGATAAACTCCTCAGCCATAGCATCAAGCTCTTTTAAAGATACACCTACTTTTGTGTTTTGTCTTAGTAATTCTAAAGCACCGCCAACAATTTTGTTAGCAGCACGAAGTTTCTCAATCTCTTGAGGTTTTCTAAGGGCGATGGCCATTATTTAAAGTCCAACTGCACTTAGTGTCTCATATTTACTCATGTAAACTTGAGCCTCAATTTTTCTCATTGTGTCCAATGCCACCTGAACAACGATTAAAACCGCTGTTCCACCAAAAAAGAATGGTACACCCATCCCTTTAATAATCATAAATGGCAGAGTTGCAACAAGTCCAAGGTAAAGAGCACCCGTAAAAGTCAAATCACCAGCAGTCTTGTTTAAAAACTCTTTAGTTGCTTCACCAGTACGAATACCAGGAATGAAACCACCCTGCTTTTTTAGATTATCTGCAATATCTTTTGCATTGAATGTTATTGATGCATAAAAGAATGCAAAGAAAACAACAAATACAAATGTCAAAAAGTTAAAGAAATAACTGTTTGGATTTAGATAATCAGCAATAGCAACAATAGTAGGGTTTGCACTACTTGATAAAACTGTCATAGGAAACATTAATATAGCAGAAGCAAAGATAACCGGTATAACACCAGCTAAGTTAACTTTGATAGGAATGTAATTCATAACTCTTTTATTCTGGTTTTGCATCATAACTTTTTTAGCATACGTAATAGGTACGCGACGCTCACCAAGTTCAACATAGATAATTACAGCTACAGTTCCAAATATAAGAGCAAGAATTGCAATTACAGTTAAGAAGCTCATAGCCCCCGTATTTACCATTGTGATTGTTTGACCTATCGCACTTGGAATAGCTGAAACTATACCAGCAAAAATAATTAGTGATATACCGTTACCGATGCCACTTTGTGTAATCTGCTCACCTATCCACATCAACAACATTGTTCCCGCAAGCATTGAAACAGCAGAAAGTATTATAAACGTGTTATGATCAGCAAGAATTGCACTATTTCCATTTGGTCCAGTTAAACTTTGAAGTCCCACACTAATACCGATTGCTTGGATTATTGTAATTACAATTGTTGCATAACGTATAATTTGCATATACTTAACCATTCCGTCACGCTCTTTTTTCATTTGACCTAAAGGTGCAAAAGTTGCAGCCAAAAGTTCCATGATAATAGATGCTGTGATGTAAGGCATAATTCCAAGTGCAATAATTGACATACGCTCAACAGCATTACCGCTAAACATATTAAATAATCCTAGTGCATCAGATTGGTGTGAATCGAAGAATGAAGCTATGACAGCAGTATCAACGCCTGGAACTGGCACGTATGCCAGTAGACGATAGATAAATAAAAACCCGATAGTAATAAATATTTTATTAACTAGATTTTTATTCACGACTATTTACCTGTAGTAGTAACGTTGTCGTCTTTAATTTTTGATGCTAAATCTTTAGCAGATGCACCAACTAACTTAACTTTAGTTACAGAAGCACTAAGTTTATGAACACTACGGATTGATTCCATTGTGATTTCAGCTAACTCAGCAACTACTGTGATTTTCTCTACATTAACTACATGTGGCTTTACAACACGAGAAGTAAATCCAATTTTAGGAAGTCTTCTTCCAAGTGGTTGTTGTCCACCCTCGAAGTTTCTTTTTCTACTGTAACCAGTACGAGATTTTTGACCTTTATTACCTCTTCCGGCAGTTTTACCTGTTCCAGAAGCATGTCCACGACCTACACGTTTACGATTCTTTGTAGAACCTTCTGCAGGAGTTAAATTTTCAATTCCCATCATCTATCCTTTCAAGCGACCTAGTGCTTCGACTGTAGCGCGCACTAGTGTACCTGGATTATTTGAGCCAATTGACTTTGTAAGTACATCTTTAATACCTGCAAGTTCAAGAACGTGACGAGTAGCTCCACCCGCAATTACACCTGTACCTTCTGATGCAGGCTTTAATAAAATGCGACTAGCATTGTATTTATGCTCAATATCATGTGCAATTGTAGTACCTTTGATACTAACTTTAGAGATGTTTTTAAATGCATTATCTACCGCTTTTTTTATAGCATCTGGAACTTCTTTCGCTTTTCCAGCACCATAACCGATAGTACCTTTTTTATCACCAACAACTACAAGAGCAGTAAAACGAAAACGACGTCCACCTTTTACAACTTTTGTAACACGACCTATGTTTACAATTGATTCTTCAAAATCTTCTCTATTGATTTCCATACTTAACCCCTAGAACTTAATTTCGTTTGCACGAAGTGCGTCACCAAATGCAGCTATAACACCGTGGTATTGGTAACCATTACGATCAAATACAATTTCAGAAATTTTAGCAGCTTTTAGTGTAGCAGCGAATGCTTCACCAAGTGCAGCAGCACCTTCTTTATTTGACTTTTGACTTATTGCTTTTGAGTTAAGCGCAGCTAATGTTGTAGCTGTAGAATCATCAATAGCTTGAACACTCAAATAACGATTTGAACGAAATACAGAAACACGAGGAAGTGAAGCACAACCAGATATTTTTGCACGAATACGAAGCTTACGCTTTAAACGATTAGCTATTTTGCTTTTTAATACTTTTGCTTTCAATTTATACCCCTCCCTTATTTCTTAGAAGTTTTACCGGCTTTACGCACGATATGCTCTTCAACGTATTTAACACCTTTACCTTTGTAAGGCTCTGGTGGACGGAATGATCTAACTTCTGCAGCAACTTGACCAAGAACTTGCTTGTCATGCCCCTTAAGAGTAATAACATTCTTCTCAACGCTTGCTTCTATACCTTCTGGTAAGTCATAATTAATATCATGAGAAAAACCAAGTTGAAGATTAAGAACCTTGCCAGAAACTGCAGCACGGTAACCAACACCATTAATCTCTAATTGCTTAGTGTAACCAGTAGATAAACCAGTAACAATATTTGCAGCTAAAGCACGATAAGTTCCCCAAAAGGCTCTATGAGCTTTTAAATCTGATTTTGTAGCAAAAGTAAGAACGTTTCCATCTATTGCGAAGTCAACATTTCCTTTTGTATCTAAATCAACACTATTTTTGCCTTTAGCAAAAGTTATAACATTTTCATTTGAACTAACTTTGATGTCAGCTGCAAACTCTACAGGTAATTTTCCAATTCTTGACATGTTATCTCCCTACCAAATCGTACACATAACTTCGCCACCAATGCCAAGCTCATAAGCTTTGTCATTTGGTAATACGCCGTGTGATGTACTAACAATAATAGTTCCGTAACCATTTTTGAAACGTTTGATCTCTTCTTTACCTTTGTAGACACGTCTACCAGGCTTAGAAACTCTTTTCATTTCATTAATTACAGTTTTCTCATTTTCATCGTACTTAAGTACAACTTTGATAGTTTTCTTAACGCCATCTTCGATAACATTACAACTCTCAATATAACCTTTGTCTACTAAGATATTTGCCATTGCTTCAACACTCTTAGAGTGTACTAAAGTAGTAACAGGTAATCTTCTCATACCAGCATTACGAACACGAGTTAACGCATCCGATACTAAATCATTAATTGCCATTTATTTTCCTTGACTTTGTAATTACTATAGCTTTCGCTAAAGTAAAAACTAATAATTAGAAGTTTCCACTTGAAAGGCAGTGCCTACCAAGAAGACTTTCTAACACCTGGGATTAATCCCTCGTTTGCCATTTTTCTAAAACACACACGGCAGATGCCGAAGTCACGAAGAACAGAGTGTGGACGACCACAAACCTGACATCTTGTGTAACCACGAACTTTAAACTTTGGAGTTTTTGCCGCTTTTGCAATCATAGATTTCTTAGCCATTAGTTGCTCCCTTTACTAAAAGGCATACCCATTTTCTCTAAAAGAGCAAATCCTGCCTTATCTGAATCAGCAGTTGTAACAACTGTGATATTCATACCATGAATTTGCATGATTGAATCATAATTAACTTCCGTGAAAATAAGTTGCTCTTGTAGTCCAAAGTTGTAGTTACCACGACCATCAAAACCATTTCTTGGAACACCACGGAAATCTTTAACACGAGGAAGTGCTATAGAAACTAGACGATCCAAAAAGTTGTACATGTTTTCACCACGAAGTGTAACACGGATACCAACTGGCATACCTTCACGAACTTTAAAACCAGCAACTGATTTTTTAGCTATTACAGTAGTTGCTTTTTGACCAGCAATCTTAGTAATAGTATCTTCAATGTTTTGAATAAGCTTGTTATCTTTCATAGCAAAACCAGCACCAACAGAGATAATAATTTTATCTACCTGAGGAGTTTGCATAGGATTTTTAATTCCTAAGTCTGCTTGTAATTCAGATTTTAAACCTAAATATTTTTCTTTTAAACGAGCCATCTACTTATGCCTCCACTTTACGAACATTTGAAACATCTATAGGCATCTCTTTATTGATATGTCCACCTTTAGTGTTCTCTTCAGTTGGTTTGATAGCTTTCTTAGCAACTTTACAACCCTCTACTATTACCTTGTTTTTCTTAGGTAATACTTCAAGTACAGTAGCTTTAGTTCCGCGATCATCACCAGCGATAATTTCTACAGTATCGCCTTTTTTGAAATTAAACTTTGCCATTAAACAACCTCCGGCGCGAGAGATACGATTTTCATAAATCCAGCATAACGTACTTCACGAGCAACAGGGCCGAAAATACGAGTACCAATTGGCTCTCTCTTGTCATCAAGTATAACAGCTGCATTATCATCAAAACGGATAAGAGAACCATTTTCACGGTGAACCTCTTTAGCAACTCTAACGATAACAGCTTTTACAACTTTACCTTTTTTAACTTTAGCAGTAGGTGTCGCTTTTTTTACAGAAGCAACAATAACGTCACCAACTGTAGCATAACGACGCTTTGAACCGCCAAGAACCTTGATACACATAATCTCTTTAGCACCTGTATTATCAGCTACATTTAGACGAGTAAAACCCTGGATCATTATTCTGCTCCCGATATTACTGTTTTAAGTCTAAAAGATTTAGTCTTAGAAAGTGGACGACATTCGATTGCAATAATCTCATCGCCCACTTTTACTTCATTACGCTCATCATGTACTAAGTACTTTTTGAAACGCTTTACAACTTTGTGGTAACGAGGATGCATTACACGACGTTCAACAAGTAAACTTACTGTTTTATCGCCTGAAATTTTTACAACTTTACCTTGAATTTCACGTTTATGTGTCATTGCCAGCCCCTATTTCGCTGCACTAAGTGCAGTGTTGATTCTAGCAACATCTTTTTTAGCGACACGAAGTTCGCTTGTGTTTTGTAGTTGCATCATCTGTTTTTTAATTTTTAAAGTAAAAAGCTCAGTCTTTCTAACTTTAAGCATTGCTTGAAGCTCTGCTACACTTTTATCTGCTAAATCAGAATATTTCATTGCTCATCTCCGCAGTAATTATTTTAGTTTTGAAAGGTAATTTGTGCAATGCAAGAGTTAATGCTTCACGAGCAAGTTCATGCGGAACACCGGCCATTTCAAATATAATACGACCTGGCTTGATATTCATAACCCATTGATCAACTGAACCCTTACCTTTACCCATACGAGTTTCTAAAGGCTTAGCAGTTAACGGTTTTGCTGGGAATACACGAATCCAAATCTTACCATTTCTCTTAATATGACGAGTAGCTGAAATACGAGCTGACTCAATCTGACGAGAGTTAATACGACCAGCTTCAACCGCTTTTAAAGCGATATCACCAAATGCTAGCGTAAAACCTGAACGAGCATAACCACGGTTACGACCCTTCATTACTTTTCTATATTTTGTTCTCTTTGGCATTAACATAATTAATCAGCCTTTCTCGGAGCACGCTTTGGACGACGCTCTTGTTTCTCTTGTTTGTCTTCTTGAACTTCAGCAGGAATACCTTTAGTAAGTACTTCACCTTTGAATATCCATACTTTAACACCAATACAACCATAAGTAGTATGTGCTTCAGCAAAACCGTAATCTATTTTTGCACGAAGTGTATGTAAAGGAACACGTCCCTCTAAGTACCACTCAGTACGAGCCATTTCAGCTCCACCAAGACGACCACTTACAGATACTTTAATACCTTTAGCACCGCTTCTCTGTGCATTTTGCATAGATTTTTTCATTGCTCTTCTAAAAGCAACACGACGCTCTAGTTGAGTAGCTATGTTTTCAGCAACTAACTGAGCTGAAGTTTGAGCTTTCTTCTCTTCTTTGATGTTTACAGATATCTGCTTACCAACAAGATTTTGAAGAGTAGTTTTAAGCTTCTCAATGTCCGCACCTTTTTTACCAATAATGATACCAGGGCGAGCAGCAACGATAGTTACACGAAGTCTCTTAACTGTTCTCTCTATAATGATGTTAGCAACACCAGCATAGTAAAGCTCTTTTTTCAAATATGTACGAATTTTGTGATCTTCACCTAAAGATGCTGCTGCAGTCTTAAAATCAGGGAACCAACGGCTCTCCCAATTGCGGTTAATACCAAGACGTAAACCAATAGGATTAACTTTTTGACCCATACTATTTACCCTCTACTTCTACTAAGATATGTGCTGTTGGTTTTCTGATTCCAGACGCCATACCACGAGCACGTGGACGGAAACGCTTAAGAACAGGACCATTGTCAACACGACATGATGTTACTGTACAATCTTCAGCTTCACTACCACTATTAGCAACTGCAGATGCAAGTACTTTATAGATGATTTTTGCTGCTTTGTTTGGTGTAAATTCTAAAGCTGCTAGTGCTGCTTCAGCATTCATACCTTGAATCTCTCTTGCTATAAGACGAGATTTGATTGGTGAAACACGGATGTATTTTAATAATGCTCTAGCCATGATTAACCCTTCTTCTGTACAGAGCCCTTATGGCCCTTAAATGTACGAGTTGGTGAAAATTCACCAAGCTTATAACCAATGTGGTTCTCTGAAATATGTACTGGAACAAATTGACGTCCGTTATGAACATTAAATGTTAAACCAACCATTTCAGGTATTACCATAGATCTTCTTGACCATGTCTTAATAGGTTTTTTGTTGTTTTCAGCTTTTGCTGCAACAACTTTTTTCATTAAATGGTCATCAATGAATGGACCTTTTTTTACTGAACGAGCCATTATCCTACCCTTTTCGCATTTGGTTTACGGCGAGTAATAATAAGTTTATCACTAGCTTTCTTACGGCGAGTTTTAGCACCCTTAGTCGGTTTACCCCAAGGAGTAACCGGGTGACGTCCTGAATTCGTTTTACCTTCACCACCACCATGCGGGTGATCAACTGGATTCATTGCTGAACCACGAGTTTGAGGACGAATTCCCATATGACGGCTACGACCAGCTTTCGCTATTACTATATTGCCATACTCTTCATTTCCTACTGTTCCAACAGTCGCTAAACACTCACCTAATACTAAACGCATTTCAGATGAAGGCATACGAAGTGAAACATATTTACCATCACGACCCATAATTTGAGCAGAAGTTCCAGCAGCACGACACATTTGTCCGCCCTTACCAGTCTTTAACTCAATATTATGAATAACTGTACCAACTGGGATACTTTTAAGTTTCATAGTATTACCAGGTTTAACATCTAGTCCAGACTCAGCAGACATAACTGAATCACCAACACTTAGACCTTTTGGTTGTAATATGTATCTTTTTTCACCATCAGCATATGTAACTAACGCAATACGACAGTTACGGTATGGATCGTACTCAATAGTGCTAACTGTACCTGGAATATCAAATTTATTTCTTTTGAAATCTATGATACGGTAAAGTTTTTTAGCACCGGCTTGTTTATGACGAGATGTGATACGACCATTATTGTTACGACCAGCGTGAGCAGGAAGCTTAACCAATAAAGAACGTACACTAGCTTTCGCTGTGATATCACCGCTGTCAACATTAGTATAAAAACGACGAGACGGAGTTACCGGCTTATAAGTTTTAATTGCCATGTTAAACCGCCAAACTTTCTATTTGTGCACCCTCAGGTAATTGAACATAAAACTTTTTGAAGTCATTTTGTTTACCTTGTACACCACGGAAACGTTTTGTTTTTCCGCTTTGATTAAGTGAGTTAACTCTTGATGGAACTATTCCAAAGTACTCACGAAAAACCTCTTTAAGACCTGTTTTAGTCATACGAGGAGATGTTTGAACAACTATAATTCCATCTTCTTGCATACCTAATGTCTTCTCTGTATATAGTATAGATTTAATATCTGTAATATCTGCCATTATTTAGCCTCACCTACAAGATTTTCCCATACCGCTTTTTCGATCACAAGTGAACGATAATTAGCAGCTAAGTAAGCATTTAATTCATTTGCTTCAACAACATAAGTTTGTGAAAGATTCTCAAATGCTAAAAATGTCTTCTCATCTAAGATAGACTTAACAATAAGTACATCTCTTTGATTTAAAGCTTTAAACATTGCATTTGCATCTTTAGTTTTACCAGATGCGATTTCAATGTTGTCAACAATAAAAAGTGTACCGTTTTGTGCATGCTCGTTAAGAGCAAAGTTAAGAGCAAGTTTCTTTTGCTTTTTATTAACTTTAAGATCATAATTACGGTTGTTATTAGGACCAAATGCCTTACCACCACCCACAAAGATAGGAGAACGACGTGAACCAGCACGAGCGCGACCGCCACCTTTTTGAGCCCATGGTTTCTTACCACCACCTCTAACTTCTGCACGAGTTAATGCTTTTGAGCTATTTGCTCTCATTGCAGCTTGTGCCGACTTTACATACAGGTATAAGTTATGAGGATTAATACCAGAAAAACTCTCTGGTAATGCTAACTCAGATGCTTTTTCCATTTTTTCATTTAAAACGATTGCGCTCATTATTTAGCTACCTTTACACGACCTAATGAACCATTAGCTCCAGAAACTGAACCAGAAACCGCAATGATTTTGTTTTCAGCATCGTAAGAAACGATTTCATTTTTCACGCTATTTTGTACATTTCCGTATTGTCCAGGCATTTTCTTACCCTTCATTACACGGCCTGGCCACTCTGCCATACCGATTGAACCTGTTCTACGACCAAATCTATGACCGTGTGATGCAGGACCACCAGAGAAATTCCAACGTTTCATAGCACCAGAAAAACCACGACCTTTAGTAGTAAAAGTAGATCTTAAAACTTTAGCTTCTGCTAAAGGAGTAAAATCTAAATCTCCAGCTTCAGTGTTAGCTACTTCCATAGTAACTAAACGGTTAAACTCAGATGAAAGGTTATATTTCTTTTGCTGACCTTCAATTGACTTATTCATTTTTTTACCGCGATTGTAAGCAACAATTGCAGTACCTTCATTAACTTCACATACTTTAGCATCTAAAACTCTTAAAAGAGTAACAGGTTTACTAGGAACCGTGATAGTACGGCTCATACCGATTTTTTCAACAATATATTCCACGATGACCTCCTACTTGTCCATAGAGCGAACTTCAACGTCCACTTCAGGTGCAAGATCTAGTTTCATAAGAGAATCTACAGTTTCTGGCGTAGCAGAAACAATATCAATTACTCTAGCATGCATACGAATTTCAAATTGCTCACGTGAACTTTTGTTAATGTGTGGCGATTTTAAAACTGTGTATTTACGAATCTTTGTTGGTAAAGGTATCGGACCACGAATTACCGCGCCTGTACGCTTTACAGCCTCTACGATTGATGCCACTGATCTATCAAGAACACGATGATCATAAGCTTTCAATTTTAAACGAATTTTTTCCATGTATTTCCCTCTAAAGAACTCGTCAGGTCTAGCCTAACTATATTAGTGAAGTGGAATTGTACCCAAACGTCTTAAGATATTCAAGGAAATATGGGGTAAATATTGATTTTATTCTAAATTTATTTCCTTTTAATAAGGAAATGATAAAATTGCAATATGGAAATATTACTAGAAGAGTTATACAAAACAGATATAAATTTAGATAAATTTCATTATAGAAAAGTGTTTTTAGACGATTTGAGCTATCAAATCAATGGTATTTCCCAAAGTGGAAAAACCAAATTAGTAAAAAATTACCTTTCAAGTCTAAAAAAAAGCACTTACTTATATATAGATTGTAATGATATACGGATAGATTTTGATGAATTAAATAAAAATCTACCTATTTTTTGCAATAAATATAAAATTAACACCTTGGTTTTGGACAACTACATAGAAAAAATAAAAATTGTAAATGTTCCTCAGCTAATTACATGTAGTGAAATAAATTATACTCTTGATTATTTAGAAACTCTACAACTTTACCCTCTTGATTATGAAGAGTTTTTAGCATATGAACATAAGTATGATTCTACGGCACTAAATCACTTCTTTCAGCTTGGTGCGTTTCCGTCAATGCATAAAGTCAACAGCGATGAGCGCAATATGTACATCCAAAAAACATTAAAGTATGCACTCGATGAGATGGAACTTGATATTTTAGTATTTTGCGCAAAGATGATTGCACAGAAAATATCTCCTTTTTCTATATATGAGAGACTCAAACAGACAAGAAAGATTTCAAAAGATAAACTCTATAAATCTTTTGAGACCCTAAGTTCTAAAAAATATATTCATCAGCTAGAAAAAACAAACCACGCAAAGGCAACGAAAAAGATATATTTATGCGATATATCTTTAAAGTCTGCCCTTACAATAGATAAAAACTTTGCCAGACTATTTGAGAACATGATATATTTAGAGTTACTAAAATCAGATATAGAGTGTTTTTATGATGATGGCATTGATTTTTATCTTCCTCAAAATGATGAAGTTATATTGGGGATGCCGTTTGCGGATGAGAGAACACTATTTAAAAAGATGGAAGCTATTGAGGCTTTTGTATTTACACATCAGATTAAAAAAGTGACCGCAGTTACTATGAGCAGAGAGGGTAGTGTGAGCCATCCACTCTCACATGTAGAGATGATTCCATTTGACATATGGGCCATTGGCGATTAGGCTATGCTTAGATACAACAATAAAAAGGGAAAATAATGTTTGGAAAATTATGCGGAATTGATGAGGCGGGTCGTGGTCCTATTGCCGGAGATTTGGTTATGGCTGGGTGTATTTTAAACCTACATGTAGAAGGGCTGAATGATTCAAAGAAACTTAGTGAGAAAAAAAGAGAATTTTTGTATGAGTTAATTGTTAAAGCATCATCTTTTCATATAGTTAAGTTTTCCCCTAAAGAGATTGACGAGAATGGCATATCTGTGTGTCTTAAAAGAGGACTTCAAGAGATTATGAAAAACCTTGAATGCGAAGAGTACCTTTTTGACGGAAACTCCAACTTCGGTGTTAGCGGTCTTCCTACAATGATAAAAGCGGATGGCAAAGTTGCAGAAGTCAGTGCTGCTTCCATCCTTGCAAAGGTGACACACGATAGAGACATTATGATAGAAGCTAAAAAATATCCACAGTATCAGTTTGAGAAACATAAAGGGTATGGAACAGCTCTACATGTAGAGATGATTAAGAAGCATGGGTATTGTGAAATTCATAGAAGAAGTTATAAACTCAAAGCTCTTGAGCCATCGTTGTTTTAGTCACTATTTGAGAAAAAGTTTGGAATGACGATGCTTTCGTCACCCTGAACTTGATTCAGGGTCTAGCTGAGTAATTAGTTTGTTTAGCTTCTACTCTGTTGCTTCAACAAGGATAGACTCAAATTGCTTTTGAGCTTTTAATAAAACATCTGTAGCTTCTTTATTCTCTACATGTGCGCTGCTCATCCAGTTATGAACTGCTGGAAAGCCAAGAACAATCTTGTCTTCATCTTTTTTCTTATATACCATTAGACTACAAGGAGCAAATGCTGCTGCTTCTGGTCTAGTTAGTGAAACAGTGTATATAACAGGAAGTTTACATATAGATATTGTTTCATAAAAGTCGTACGGACTATCAGTTAAAGATTTATTAACATCTAGTCTGCTTGGCACTACAAATCCGTTTAGCTGGAAACCATTATTCAAGCTCATTGACAAATTTTCTCTAGCTTCTGCCAAATCTCCTCCATCCAAATTCAGCTCATACTTGGTTATAAGCGAGTTCTCCTCTTTTAAAGAGTCTTCACTAAGTTTGTTAGTAGAGTTTGGTAATGATTTACTTAAAACAGCTAAAACCTCTTTTTCTAGGCTTTTAATAAGTTCATCGTCAAACCCAAGTATTTTTGCCTGAGCATCTGCTGTTAATACCGATACATGTAGAGTCTCTTCATCATTCCCTTGGTAAATACCTACACCCATTGGCATAAAAACACCAAAGTCAGGATATTTTGCAACTAAATCCATAGATATTTTTTTATGATAAACAGTAAGAAGGGTAAACACCTTAAAGCTTGTCTTTTTGAACTGGATCATAAACGGCTTGTTCATATTAGAGTTTACGCCTATGCCAAATCCTGCATCAACAAACGCTTTTTCAATTTGTTCAGTTGTAATTGAACCATCTTTATTATTTACATCAAACAGATGCAAATCACCTTTTGCCGACAACACAGATACACTTAAAAGTGCAATAATTAAACTAACGATTTTTTTCATTTTTTTTCCTTTGATTTTAATTTAAATAAATGCTTGTTTATGGAACAATATTTACCCACCCATCTTTAACACGCTCTATCATCTCAACAATACCTGCTGTAACTATCTCAGTACCCTCAATAAGCTCATCATCTTTTATCCCCTTGGTTCTCATGGTGTTGGCACATGCCACAAACTCTACATTTACCTGCATCATCGCATCTATACGCGAAGCTATAGCTTTTTCTTTTTTTAGCAAGGCTCTAATTCCATGGTAGTAAGCGACAATTCTCATATTGACATTTTCAGGTCCATAAAACTTGAGCACATTGTTAGCACTGCTTAACACATGATTTATCTCTTCATCATCTGCACTCTTTATAGAAAGCACTATTTTTCTTGGCTCTACTATTGAAGGGGCAGGTTCTGCAAACTCAGTGTCTCCAATCACAAAAGAGGTACTGAGTAACAATACAAGTATAAATTTAATCATCTACTCTCCTCTGATATTTTTAGTTAAGTCTTTGAAATCTTCTATATTCCAAGAACCAGGTATAGTTTTAACTATCTTTTTATTTTTATCTAAAAAATAAAAAGTCGGTGTCATTTTCACTTCAACATCCAATGGCATCTTCTCGGTATCCAAGTTTATTTTGACCGGTATAAAACGCTCTTGGAGCCACCGAGACATCTCCTCATCGGCAAAAACATTTTTATCCATCTTTATACAATACTGGCACTCTGTTCTTATAACATCAACCATTATCACCTTAGAGCTTTTCTCTTGCAACTTTAGAGCATCTTCATAAGTATGCCACTCTATTGCAGACAAGTTAAAAAAACAAAACAATAAAACCATAGAAACTTTTATCATAACTCAACTTTCACTCTATATATAAATTAAAAAGCCTACTATACATAAACTTTATAATTTATACCTTTAAATTATTTTGGCACTCCAAAAAAGTTATATGGTAGTAGCACACACTTTTTTAGAACTTTCTTTAACAAAACAGGAGAGAATCACAAAGAAATGCACCAAAGGAAATTTTTCAAACCACCTCCTAGAAGAGGTAGTTTAATTCAAAACGGTACTCATTGTAAGAGTCTTTGTCAGTACTTCCTGAGATACGATCATCAGCACTAATTAAACCTATACGAAGTTTCGCTTCTAAACCAGTTGCAACTTTTTTAATAAAATCCATGTGTAAGATATTGCTATCTGCTTGAACTCCGCCAGCTTGTTTATCTTCATCAAAATTTTGTATTGCGTAGCGAGCCATTGCAGTAAACCCTGGAATCATGTTTGCTTTTCCAAAGTCATATTTAACTTCTGCAGCAGTAGTTTTAGTGTTTGCTCTCCAGTTATACTGAGCCATTGCACGAGTATATCCGCCAGTTGGAAAACCTCTCCACGGAGCTACGATATCACCCTCATCAGCTACAGCTGAATAAGCAATTTGAAACTTTAATGGACCTTGGTTTAAAACCAAACGAGCCATAGTAAGTGAACTGTCTAAAGAGTCACCATCTTTGTAGCCACTAGCTGTAGCATTAGCTGCAGTTACTGTTCCACTTAAGCTTGCCCCACCAATTTCACCGGCACCTTTATCCATTTGTTGCATGTGACGAATACCAGGAGTCAAAGAGAAGCCTCCAGGTAAATTTATTTTGTAGTTTATCTCACCAGTGATTGATGATATAAGACCAGGAACTGAACCATAAGTCAAATCTAATTGAAGATTCTCAATTGACTTATTACGAATATCTGCAACTATTAATTCATTTTCAGCCTTACCTACAGCATTTAATTTAATAAAAGTTAATCCTTTATGAACACCAGCATCATCATTATTTGCCCATTTATCTGCATTTGCTGTAGTGCCATTTGCTGTTCCAAATGCAATTACATCATGGAAAGTAGTATGGTCACGAAGCTTTTGTGCTGTAAAATATGCTGCACGAATTGTTGTCTTTGGAATCTCTTTCATCTCAACACTGTAACCCTCAAAAGTGTTTGGTATCATTTTTGTGTCATTTGATTTTGTTAAAAACGACTCAAATATTTGACGACCAACTTTAAAAGTTGTTTTAGAGATGTCGTACTGTAAGTAAGCCTGTCCTAAAACAGTCATTGACCAGTCACCATCAGCATCAACATTACGGCGGCTGAAAGTATCTTTACCAGCTTTTGTAGCTCCAACATCAGCATTATCATCACGAAGAGCTGAAAAAGGGCTGTTAGCATAGTAAAGAGCAGCAGTAGCACTTACACCTGAGAGTGGTGCTGTTTTATAAATAATACTACCCCCAAGACCAAATGCTTTATTATCTTTATTTGAAGCAGTATCTGCTGACTTCCAGTCCCATCTAAAAGCATTCATTCTTAAACGACCGTAGAATACACCATTTGCAAATGCTTCTGTAATATTGTTAGCACTAGACGGTAGTGTGTTATACACCTCCATCATGTTACCTTTTAGTTGACGCTTTGGTTTTGCATCATCTGCATTAGCTGAACTTGCTAGTAAACATGCTGCCGCTGCTATAGCACTTATTTTTAGTATTTTCATTTTAATTCATTTTTTTTTCAAGTGGAAGCTTATGAACAGCTTCTTGAACCCTCAACAGGGCAACCGCAATCGTAATCAACCAAAGTAACATTACCCTCGTTACTTACGTCAACAACTTTTTGTTTTTTAATATAATCTCTTGTAACATCGTAAACTGCTCTGATTTTATCTTTTTGAAGATTTTCACCAGCATTTTGTAAATTCCCACCCCAAGAAGAGACAACATATGTCTTCTCTAAATCAATTGGTTTACCACCAACTGTAAGCTTAGAGATTCTCTCTCCAGCTTTGTTTGCTACGGCTATACTATATGTTATACCGCCTAAACGGCTCATATCGCCACCTTGTTGGTAAAGTGGATTTGCATTGAAAACATTATCTGCAATATCTTCTAAAAGAGTAGCAATCCTTTTACCTTTTAGCTCAAATGTATACACATTCGGATATGTGATTCCACACATCTCATATACATTATCCATTAAAATATCATCACCTGCTAAAACAGTTGTTCCCCATCTATACCCAGGTGTAAATGAGATATCACACTTCATCTCATCCATAATTGCATCATTTATCAACTGATCGAAAGTTGAGAAAAATGTATCTCTTTTATAAAGTGTATTTTTAGTTTTACCTAACACTTCATTAAACTCTGAAGCAAATGGAGCATAAAGCTCATCTACCAACTTAACACCTTCTGGATCAGCCGGTATCATATTTGATGCGATTGGGATAAGTTTATACTCATAATCAATAACTTTACCATCTTTAGCATCAACATCTAAACGTCCAATATACTTACCATGACTTCCGGCAATTACAATAACAGTTCCGTTAATTGTAATAGGCTTAGGAGAAGGGTCATGAGTATGTCCGCTTAAGATAAAGTCTATACCATGAACCTGACGTGCAACTTCTTGATCAACACTAAATCCATCATGTGACAAAACAACAACACAATCAACTTTATGCTCTTTTCTAAGCTCATCAACATACCCTTGAAGTGTTTCAAGTCTAAGACCAAAACTCCACCCTTGTGTAAACTCTTTAGGGTTTGCAGTTGATGTAAATGGAAAAGATTGTCCAATAATACCAATCTTAGCTCCACCTTTTTCTTGAATCGTATATGGCTCAAATATCAACTCTTCATACTCATCCGAAAATGAATCGTCACCGACTATATTTTGCGAAATAAACTTAGCATCAAGCATCTCTATAAGCTCTTTAACACGCTCTTTTCCATAAGTAAACTCCCAGTGTCCAACCATTACATCAACACCTAAGTAGTTTTGCGCTTTTACAATAGCTTCACCCTTAGTTTTTAATGCAACGCCTGTACCTTGCCAAGTGTCTCCAGAGTCAAGAAAAAGAACATTTTCTGCTCCTCTCTCACCTCTGATATGTTCAAGAACAGTTTTTATATGAGCGATACCACCCATTTTACCAAACTTTTTAGCCAGAGTGTCAAAGTCCATATGTGTATCAAAATATGCATCTAATGAACTAGGCTCTAAACCATAATGTTTAGCAAAAGCTTCTCCACATAAAAACCCCGGTGTCCCAACCAAATTTGGAGCAGAGATTAGAGTAGATGGCTCTCTCCAGTATAACGGCTTGATATGTGCATGTAAATCACACATATGAAGCAGAGAAAAGTTACCTGTCGCCTTAAAATCATAAATATCTTTCAGCGATATTTGAGCTGGTGTTTTTACCGATGCACTTCCTGCAGTGGCAGCACCTAAACCAAATATTGCTGCGATATGCATAAAGTCTCTTCTAGAAATTTCCATTATAAATCCCTATCTTTTTAGTCCAGGTATAGCAATGGCTTTACCTTTTGCTTTATCTGTAATATACACTTCAAGTGCAACCATCTCAGGTGAACCGATTGGAATAACAGCTAAAAGTGCATTTTTCATACACCCTTGAAAACGGCGCTGAAGTGTTCTTAAAGATGACTTAGTCATTCTGTATGCCGGCCAAGTACCGCCTGCATTTTGAGCACCTAAATCCGGAAGTGGCTGAGTTCTTAAAACAGAACCGATAACATCAGGACTATGGCAGCTTAGACATGAAAGACCTCTTCCACCTCTTTTAGTATCAAATGTTTTTTGACCTAAAGCGAATGCCTCTTTCATCTGCTTGTTTGCATTTACATCTATGTTTATCTCTTGATCATTTGCTAATGATTTTGTATATGCAAGCATATTAAACATATCTTTGCTTTTTAACGCATAAGGTTTTTGTCCTGCATCAGACATCATAGCTTGAAGTACTTGGTCAAGACCAACAACCATATCAAATTTCTCTATATAACGTGGAAAGCCGGCTATATATTTTGGCAAATCATCTTCACTTACACCTAAATATTTAGCAAAGGCAACACTTCCGCCTATTTTCTCTAGTAGTTCGCCACCACTCTCAACCATAATATCGGCTGGGTTGTTTTCCAACATTTCTGCATACATTGCACGGTCAGCATCACTCATAGCAAACTGTTCACCACCAAAAGAGAGTGATGATAAAAGCGCCACTGACAATACTATTTTAGTTGCTGTTTTCATCGATTATCCTTTTGGCTTTATCTTTGTACTTTTTTCATTCACTTCACCGCTGCTGTCTGTATAGGTTACTTTTAGCTCTCCACTTCCGTTAATCTTCATGTATGTTGTAAATACTGGATTTACAGAGAGTGTCTCCCATACTTTCATAGTTGTTATAACCTTCCCGTTATACTCAAACTTTACATCATTAATATATAGAGCAGGAATAACCTCTTTTGTTTTTTTGTCTTTACGTAATCCTGTTTCCATAGGATGCATAACCATAAAACTTACCTTAACAACTTCGCCATCTTTATATTTTTTTGGCTTAATCTTAATTAGTGCTTGACTTTTTCCCATTTTTTATCCTTTATTACTGTTTTAAACGTCTATCTGAGTAAAAACCCAGTCTGACTATGCTAGCCGCTGCGGCGCTAAAGCTAACCTCTTTAGAGGTGGAGCAACCTTACATCTATCTACTGGTTTAAAATCAACCACATCCACCGATAGTAACTTTTACACTTTGAGCAGCACTTAAAAAGGTTCCATCGCTTAACTCTACTAAAGCTGCAACTTCTTGAGTTTGACCAAGTTTAATACGTGTTGCAAACATAGCCTTTCCGTTATCTGGAGTCAAAAACACATCAATACAGCGGGTATTGCCATTTTTTGTTGCAAAAATATGTATAGCTTTTACATAGTCAGAATCTGTCATAGGACTATCAACTGTTACTGTCACAGGAACAACTGCTCCGTTCTCAGCAATTTCTGGAACCTTCAACTCAACCTTTGAAGATACAACAACAGGTTTACCGCCTGTTACTACCTCAACTGCCTGCTGATATGAAAAATCATTCGGCCCTTTTGTTTTTTTAGCATCTGCTGCAAAACTTATAGCTGGAGCAACAGCAGTAACAGCTGCAACCGTACCTAGTTGTTTAAAAAAGTCTCTTCTTTGCATTTTTATTTCCTTGTATTATTTTGGAGACACGATATATGAAGTAATATCACATATTTCTCTTTCGTTGAATAACTTAGTCGTTAAATTAACCGTCATGTGTGTTGTTGCATTATCAACTCTAGGGTCTGCAATCTTTTGATATACAAACTGGTTGTCTCTCACATTTGTTGCCATAAACATAGCGTTGTAGTTGCTTAAATCGGGACCGATATTTCCTGCACCTACAGCGTCTTCTATATTGTGACATGCTACACAGTTACCATACTGCTTATTGTTGCCTTTTTCATCTTTTTTACTTAGACCTGCAGGAGCATCCCCTTTAACTTTTCCACCATTTAGATTATGGAATATAAAAGCACCTCTAGCAATAGCATCTTTGTCGGTTGATATACATCCAGCAGGCATTGTGTAAACTGTTGCTGGCGCCAGTAGATCACTATCTATTATTTTACTTGCGTTTGGACTCTCTATTACACTACTGTAATCAGTAGCTAATAGTGAAGCTCCAACTAGTAATGACACCATAATTGTTTTCTTCATTTGTCTTACTCCTTAGTTGTTTCAGTGGTAAGTTTAACTGCTAAGTGTAAAATTTGTATAAAATGTGGGAAGTTTTTAGAAAGAATGTTACTTAATTCAATTTAGTGTAACAATTGTTGTGGGAAACTTGTATGTAAAAGTGCTCCCTCTTTTGGGCATAGAGTCAATAGTAAGCTCAATACCAGCCTTGTCTATGATTGATTTGACAATATTCAAACCTATACCAAAGCCGCCAGTCTGGTTACTCTCACGATAGTAGCGGTTAAATATTTTATCCACATCCTCTATACCGATGCCGTAATCTTTAAAAGATAAAAAGCAGATGCCATCTTGTACAAATAAATTTACCTCTATTGTACTTTTCTCATAAGAGTACTTGATTGCGTTTGAAATATTGTTATCAATCACCCTTTGAAACTGTTTTGTGTTCATATATAGAGAGATATTATTCTTAATATTACTGCTAAGCGTAATATTTTTCATTTGAGCAACTTCTAAGAAGTAATCTATTCGCTCTTGTAAAAACTCCGCCATGTTAATTGACTCTTTTTCAAAATCCAATCTGTCGTACTTAATAAGGTAGTCCATGTCATTATAGATGTTAGACAGAACTTTAGCTGCGGCTTTCATTCTTTGCAGATATTTGTTTGGAGTATGCTTTCTGTTATAAAGGTCAATATTTACATTTATTATAGACAAAGGGGTATTTATCTCATGAATAGAGTCTTTTATAAAATTGTCCAGTTTTTTATTTACCTGCTTAAAAGGTTTTGCAAAGCGATTTAAAAAAAGAAAGCTTAGAGCAAAAACCAATATTGCAATTGAGAGTAAAATAAACATAGACTTTTCATAAACTTCAAAATATGACAATCTGTTTTTTATAACTAAGTAATCGGCACCAAAATACTTTCCTGCCGGTAGTTTTGTTATAAGATATGCATCTTTATCATCTACATGGTACCCCTCTAGAAAATATTTTATTGGCTTTTCTATTAGAGAGAATATTGGTTTTTGCTGATAATCGTAAAGACCCGACTTAAATGTTTGAAATCTCGGATACTCAAAATATTCATCATCTTGAGTATGCTCTTGCATCATCTGCACAACAAGATATGATTGATTTTTCAAATGCAGTTCATTTTGTACGCCATACAAATTTTTCATATGAACAGTGTAAAAGAACAGTGGTGCTAAAAGAATTATTGTTATTAAGACAGTATAAATATATGCATACTTTAGTCCGTATCCGTCATCGTTCAATTATATACCCCAACCCTCTTCGATTTTGCACTATAGACTCTGGAAGTTTTTGCTTTAAGTTATTCACCTGCACTCTTATAGTTGCTGGTTCAACATACTCTCCCCATATTTCATCCTGAAACATCTGCATTGACACAACAGAGTTCTTATGTTTTATTAAAAGTTCTAAAATATCTTTTTCAGCTTTTCTAAGGACTACCTCTACTTCCTTACATGTAAGCTTCCCTTTTGTCATGTCATAAGAAATATCACTATTTAGAGCTACAACTTCACTATCATCAAGATAGTGGCTTGTGTATGCCTGCTTTATTCTAAGCTCTAACTCAAAAAGATCAAAAGGTTTACGAATATAATCACAGCAACCTCTTTTGTACCCCTCTTTTAAATCATTCATATCTATCATTGAGGTTAAAAAAATTGCAGGGGTTTTATGACCATCTTTTCGTATAGATTTTAAGAGCTCAAATCCATTCATAGTCGGTACATTAACATCTAAAAGCAGAATGTCATATGATTTAGAATAGATAGCATCGTAAGCTTCTTGTCCGTCAGAGAAATCATCAACCTCATACTCTATATCTTCTAAAAACTCTTTAACACTTACTCTCAGCGAGTACTCATCTTCTAATAGTAAAATTCTCATCTTATTTTTCCATCAACTTTTTTAATGATTTTTTGTTCTAAAATTATTTGGATAAGCTCATCTTTAGAATATTTATCTAATCTCTCTTTAGCTATCTCCAAATACTTTCTCTTATCCTCTTTAGAAGTAATATCTTTAAGTGAGAGTAGTGATCTAATATCAATACTCTCACTTAAAACATTTCTATACTGGTGTTCTTTAGTGATATCATAGAGGTTATTTCTAGTCATATTGATAAGAAAAGAGACCTCGTCTTTTGGTTCTTTGAAATATTCCAAATACTTTTTGTCTAAAACAAAGAGAAATATACCTATTGACTCACCCTCTGCATTTTTCATATTTTCATAAAATATATATTTATCATCTTTAAGCAATATGCGGTTTGTTTTAAGTTTTTTAAAATCTATATTATTGAGCATTTTCATATTGTTGTGATTATAATTTCTATTTGAAATTATATACTTCTCTAAAGTGATGTTCTCCTGCATAAAAACAGATATATCAAAATACTTATCATCCATCAAAACATATAAGTCAATACCCATATTCTTAAAAAAACTAGTAATTGAATCAAAAAAACTAATTATCTCTACAAATCCTAGAAGTATCTCATCTTTATATATAGGAACTGTTGTTTTTATACTCAACATCCTACCTACCTCTATGGAGGTGCGGGGAGTCTTATGAGTTTGGAAATACTTAAGGTCTGTTCTATACTCTTCTAATGGCATACCTACATATGTATTGTCCCAACTTCTGGAAAATATATTATAATCTGCGGTAATTATCTGCGTTCTAATTACAATATTTGTATTCTCTTTGATGCTATTCATAATGTCTGAGAGTATTTTATAACCTAAATCTTCATCATCATTTTCAAGAGCATTTATAAGACCTTCATTTTTGGACAAAGAGATGGCGATTTTTAAAGAGTTTATTTTTTCATTTTTAAGTTGAGATTCGAGTGTCAAAAGGGATTTGTCGAGAATGTAGTCAATTTTTTGCTCTTTAATCGTATCTCTGAAGTAGATAATCAGAAGTACTATAGCAATAATAATAAAAGTAAATATCGGTACTAGTTTTTTTAACATGTAAAAAAATTATTTATTTGACTGGAACATAAGCAAAACCATTATTTTGAGTATCTATCAGCCCTATCATAGCATTTGGGGTAAGTTCCACAAAATCGTACATATCTTCTTTTTTGATTGAATGCTTCTCCATGCCGGATTTGCATATTAAGAACTTAACATTATATGTCTCACTCAGTGATTTAACCCTTAGGGCAAGCTCATTTTGCTCTTTTAAAAGCTCCTTGTCATCTTTATATTCAGAAGATGCTACATCTTTTAAAAAAAATCTATAAGCACCTCCATGTATGACCGCTACTACTTCAAGCTCTTTAAACTTGCCCTCATAGTATGCTTTATTTTTTGCTACGCCACTTATGACACTCTGTTTAAACTTTCCTATGTCAGACGTAGTTACATCAAGAACCAGTTTATATATATCTTCATCAGCTCTAAGTAAACCTAAAAAAATGGTAACTATAATAATAAATTTTTTCATTTTCAACTCTTTAATATAAAATAATTTCAACGAGTATATCAATATAATGTAAAATATATATAAAACTAAAAACTATCGAGTAAAATTACATTTACAAAAGTACCTTCTGACAAATTGCCATCTTCTTCGCCAGCAACCATTAAGGCACTTGAATCTAGCAAGTTATTCAGTATTGCCGAACTGCCAACTTTCTTATTTTTAAAATTTACAAAATACTCACCATCTTCTACTACTACATTACAAGCGGTAAACTCTGTTAACTTGCTTCTTTTGTTGAACTCTTCACTAAGTTTTGCCTCTACAGTTTTATAAGCAGAGTCACGTCCAAGCATTTTAGCTATCAGTGGTAGAACATAAAGAATTGACACTACTGTTGAAGAGTATGCAAAACCTGGAAGTGCTAAAACAAACTTCTCTGCTCTTTGCGCAACTAAGATATGCTTCCCAGGTTTAATAGCTACACCCTTATAGATTACCTCTGCACCAAGGCGAGGGACAATATCTTTGACAAAATCATAATCTCCGACACTCACGCCACCCGTGCTCACCAATATGTCGGCACACGAGAGGGCATTTTCAAATGTTTTCATAATTGAGTCTCTGTCATCACCGACCGTTCCAAGCTGAATAACCTCTGCTCCCGCCTGCTCAAAAAGAGCGCAAAGAGTATAGTTGTTTGAGCTTCTTATTTGTGATGGATTGGTGCTGTTGACCCCAAGATCTAAGATTTCACTCCCTGTTGAGATTACTGCCACTCTGGGTTTAAGTGCAACCTTCACCATTACCTTATTGAGTCCAGCCATAACACCAATCTGAGCAAAGCCAATCTTTGTACCTTTTTTAATAAGTACGTCTCCGGCTCTATACCCTTCACCAATCGGTCGAACAGATGAGCCAAGAGGGACTTTTTCATCAATAGTTATTTTTCCGTCATTTACAGTTACATTCTCAATCTGAATAAGTGTGTCTGACCCCCTAGGCATCATAGAACCTGTAAATGTTTTGATGCACTCTCCACTTTTTACAACTCTTGTCTCAGCATGTCCTGCAGGGTTACTCCCCAGTATGCTTATCTCATCGCTATCTAAATCAGCATGAATAACAGCGTAGCCGTCCATTGAAGCGGTAGCAAACTGAGGGTCGTTGAACTCTGCAACAATATCTTCTGCTAAAACTCTGCCAAGAGAGCAACTCAGTGGCAAATTTTCATGCCTAGCTGAATTCACCTCAAGTAAATCCAACATATTTTGGCTTGTTTCGTATGATAATAAACTCATGACAATATTCCACTCCCTTTTATTGCAGTTGATCTCTCAAGTGCATAAATTCTCTCGCCGTTTTTCAAATCATACTTCCAAATAGGGGCTGATGCTTTAAAATCCTCAACAAATTCATCTATAAACTCTAAAGCAACTCTGCGCTTTGGAGAGAAAACTGCCGCGATATAAGATGACTCATGAAGCATAACATCTCCCTTGGAGTGAGCCATTTTTATAATAGCCCCCTTAGCCTCTGCTTTTTCTTCCCAAGCCTTGAACCAAGAGTTTAAAATAGGCTCATATAAATCAAAACTCAGTCCGTCGATATCATCTTCGCTTCTAACAGTTCCGACAAAAGGGATATACGCTCCGTAATTACTTGTCGCCTCTTGCTCGTACCACTCTTTTAAAATTGTAGGTACATCCAACGCTCCCTCATACAAATATAACACTTGTCAACCTCCGCAAACAGGTGGAAGAAGTGAGACTTTATCACCATCTTTTAGTGAAAAGTCGCGGGAACTTACAAGTGTGTCATTTACAGCTACTGCTGAATTTTCCAGCCACTTTTGCATATCTTTGTCATCTTGAAGTATATTTGCTAATTCGCTTAAATTTGTTATCTCTAACTCTAAAGGCTCTTTTTGCATTGGTCCTAAAAATTCCACTCTTACCAAAATATTTCCTTAATTTTATTTCACACCCTCAAGGGGCACCTAGTAAAATGAAATAAACTGCCCACTTTATTTATCCGCAAAATGATAATTTATTAGTGCGATTATATCAAAATAAGCTAAGGCATGTATAATTTCAACAATATAATTTTGGAGCAAAATGTGGTTTTTGGCAAAATAGAGTATTTAAATCTTTTACCGTTTCACGTATTTATGAAACAATTCACAAAAAGTAGCCAACAAAGTATCAGTATGCACTATAAACGCGGTGTTCCCTCAAAAATAAATAAAGATTTTACTTCACGCAGAGTAGACGCCGCTTTTATCTCAAGTATAGGTGCAAAAAAATACTCACATGTAGAGTTGGGAATCATTGCCAAAAAAGAGGTTTTGAGTGTTTTGGTTATTCCACATGTAGAGAGTGTTAGTGATGCGGCGTCTGCAACTTCGAATGTTTTAGCTAAAGTTTTAAATGTTCGCGGAGAGGTTATTATAGGTGATAAAGCTCTTAAATATTATCTGCAAAACAAGCCACATGTGGACTTAGCGCAAGAGTGGAACAAAAAATACAATTTACCCTTTGTCTTCGCACTTTTATGTTTTCATAAAGATAAAAAACTTTACAAAAGCATACAAAAAAATTTCCTAAAACAAAAAATAAAAATTCCGCAATATATCTTAAAACAGGCATCTCTGCGAACAGATATCTCACAAAAAGAGATATTAAACTACCTAAAATATATATCTTACGAACTTGATGCAAAAGCAAAAAAAGGGCTTATGAAATTTTACAAAGAGGCTAAAAACTTTTAGACTACTGATATGAAATTATAAATTTCTTCGTCTCTTCACTAGGTATTGGTTTTGAGTAGAGGTACCCCTGAATTTCAACACAACCATTTTCATACATAAACTCCTTTTGCTCTTTTGTCTCAACACCTTCGGCAATCACCTTCATATTAAGGTTTTTTGCCAGAGCAATAATTGTTTTAACTAAAACAACATCATCTTTATCACCGGGAATTCCCCTTGTGAATGATTGATCTATTTTCAATTTACTGACAGGCAAGCGTTTTAAATAAGAGAGCGAAGAGTAACCTGTTCCAAAATCATCAATTGATATTTCTATGCCCAACTCTTTTAGTATATTTAACTTTTTAATTGACACCTCAGGATTTGTCATTAAATCACTTTCAGTTATTTCAAATGATAAATATTTTTTGTCTATGCATCCGCAATCATCTATTATTGTCTGAATGGCTTGTATAAAATCGTCCTGATGTAGTTGTTTCATTGCAAGATTTAAAGATAGCTTCCCCGGATTTAAACCCTCTTTATACCATTGTGCTACCTGAGCTATTGCCATTTTCATGACCAACCTGTCAAGCTCGACAATCATACCTGTCTCTTCAGCCAAGGGGATAAACTTGAATGGTGGAATAAGCCCTTGTGTCGGGTGTTCCCATCTAACCAAAGCCTCTAGTCCAATCAAGACATCTTTATCGTTTGAGGTATCAATTTGTGGCTGATAGTAGACCACAAACTCTTCATTCGCTATTGCTTTTCTTAAATCACTTTGCATAAGAACTTTACTCATAGCAATTAGTGTCATCTCAGGAGAATAGAATTGAAAATTATTTCTCCCCTCCTCTTTTGCTTTATACATAGCACTGTCAGAATACTTTTGTAAATCATGTATATCACCAGAGTCTTTAGGATACATGCTAATCCCTATGCTAGCTGATATATATAGAGTATGCTTCCCAATAAATATTGGCTGTTTTGCACCTTGAATAATATTCTCTGCCAATTCATAAACTGCCTCTAAGGATTGTACATTTTCTAACACTACTGAAAATTCATCTCCTCCAAATCTAGCCAATGTATCATCTTCATGAATTATATTTTGAAGTCTGCTGCTAAATATTTTTAAAACTTGGTCTCCAATTTTATGTCCCAATGTATCATTGATCTGCTTAAACTGGTCAAGATCTATAAGCAGTAGAGCAAACTCTTCATCATGATGCTTGGCTTTTTGGATTGCATGTTCTAGTCTGTCTTCTAACAAAAACCTATTTGGCAGATTGGTTAATGCGTCATAATTAGTTTGGTACTCTAAAACCTCTTTTTGTTTTTCCACTTTAGTTTCTAGTGTTTTGGCATGTGTTATATCAACAATAATCTGAAGCATACCGGATACACTATTTTCATTACTTTTTATTGGACTCAGTGAATACTGCGCCGTAGTATTTAAATCTTTGTCAGTCAAAATATAATCTTCTAAAACTTCACCATTTAAAATTGATTTGCAGATTGGGCACTCATTTTCATTAATACTTTTTGGGTGAAACAGCTTATGATTTCTTGAACCTATAACAGAAGATTCTTCTTTGCCGAACATCTCTAATGCAACTCTGTTTGCTTGTCTTACTGTCCCTTTTTTATCTACAACAATTACCGGGTAAGGAATAACATTGTAAGTAGTAGCACTCTTTTGCATTAGAGCGAATGGCTCTTCTAAAGATGTTTTAAGAATAGCTTGCAGCAGTATCCAAAATGATAAAAATTTAAATATATGCCCAGCAAGATTCATTACTCCATATACATCAGTATAAAGAGCGAAAGAGGCCTCTGCAAGAATGGTCAAAATTACGCTGTATTGCATAGCTTTTCTAATTACTGCACTAAATTCGTTGGCATATTTTTTATTAAAATAAAGTGTCACAAGTAAAATAAAAATTATAAAGTATTCAAGTCCTATTTTTAAATCCGTTAATCCTTCTCCTTCAATAAACATCTCAGGAGGAAAGTTCATAGCTACAACAATAATAATACTTGTAATTATAAAAAATAGCAGTGTGAGATTAAAATTTTTGTACTCTCTATATCGCATAAAAGGAGCTGTTAGTAATATGGAAGCTTCAAAAAGGCGAGTAAATACCCAAAAAGTTATTGATGTATTTGAATCATATATCTCATAAATATTCATTCCCATATACGTCTGCGTATGCAATACATCTAAAATAGCAATCCAAAAATAGCCTAGCCCTATAAATAGCAAATATCTGTTTTTTGTAAAAGAGTATGTATAGTACGTTATTAATGATATGCCCAAACTTACAAAAACTGCAAAGTACTCGGCAAAAGAGTGAAAGGCAAGGTAGTGCGCACCTATTCTCATAGATACAAGCAACACTATTATCAGTAGAGGTATTATCCATGCAATATATACGTGACTTAGATATCTAAACAAAACCTATTCCCCCACTTTTTTTAATAAAATCATATAATGATTATAACTTATTATTCACCATTTTAAGATATATCACACCCAGAGGTGGAAGCGTTACATGTAGCATGTGTTTACGTCCGTGATGCTCTTTTGCTTCTGTTTTTATAGGGTTTTCATTAGTAATACCCCAACCATCAAACTCTGCTGACTGCGAGTTAAAAATCTCTTTATACACCCCTTTTTTAGGAACTCCAATAGGGTAATCTACATGCGTCTTATCTGAAAAATTACAAATCACTATAACCGCTTTATCTTTTTTAGAGCCTTTTCTAATAAAACTAATAACATTAGCCTGATAGTCATTCTCATCAATCCACTCAAAACCCTCTACCTGCACATCGTTTTTGTGTAGAGATGGCTCCTCTATATAAAGTTTGTTAAGACTCTTTATTATAGTTTGGATACCTCTGTTTTGCGGGTTCTCAAGCAGGTGCCAATCAAGACTTTGCTTGTAGTTCCACTCACCAAACTGGGCAAATTCACCACCCATAAAAAGCAGTTTCTTTCCGGGGTGTGCAATCATCAAAGCAAACAGAGCTCTAAGGTTTGCAAACTTTTGGTTATTGTCCCCAGGCATCTTGTTTATCAAAGAGCCTTTTAGATGGACAACCTCATCGTGACTTAGCGGTAAAGTGTAGTTTTCATTATACATGTAAACAAAACTAAAAGTGAGCTGGCTGTGGTAGTGCTGGCGGTAAATAGGGTCATTTTTCATATATTTCAATGAATCATGCATCCATCCCATATTCCACTTGTAGCCAAACCCTAAACCTCCCTCATCGACCGGACGGCTGACCATAGGGTATGCAGTTGCCTCTTCAGCAAAGGTCATAATGTCACTAAACTCACCGTAAAGACTTGTGTTGAGTTGCTTAAGAAATTTTATTGCACCAAGGTTTGCATTACCTCCATGCTCATTTGCTATCCACTCCCCATTTTCACGTCCAAAATCAAGATAGAGCATTGAAGATACTGCGTCAACACGGATACCGTCAATATGGTATTTATCCAGCCAAAACATTGCAGAACTGATTAGAAATGCACGAACTTCATTACGCTCATAGTTGAAAATTGCACTTTTCCAATCTGGATGGTACCCTAAGCGTGGATCTTCGTGCTCATAAAGGCAAGTTCCGTCAAAGTTCATAAGACCATGCCCGTCGGTCACAAAATGTGAAGGGACCCAGTCAAGGATTACACCGATTCCATACTCATGCATAACATCAACAAAACTCATAAAATCCTGAGGTGTTCCATAGCGTGCCGTTGGGGCGAAATACCCTGTTACCTGATAACCCCACGAACCCTCAAAAGGGAATTCAGTAATTGGCATCAACTCTACATGTGTGAAATTCATCTCACACAGATACTCTGCCAACTCTATGGCTGCTTCACTATAAGTTAAAGGGCGGTTTGACTCCTCAACCTTACGTCTCCATGAACCTAAATGAACTTCATAAATAGAGATAGGAGCTTTGTGGGAGTTGTTTTTATGGCGTGATTTCATCCACTCTTTATCTCTCCACTTGTAATCCTCTATGCTCCATACACGTGATGACGAGTTTGGGGCAACCTCTGCATAAAAGGCATATGGGTCAGCTTTATCCGGGTTTGCATTATCGCCATCGGTAGAGATATGATATTTATAAGTTGTACCCGGCTCTACATTTTGGATAAAGCACTCCCAAATTCCAGACTCGTCATCTCTCATTTTTAGAGGGTGCGAATGAATGTCGTATTGGTTAAAATCACCGCGAAGCGTCACCCTTTTTGCATTTGGTGCCCAGAGTGCAAAGTAAGCACCTCTCTGCCCTTCTCTCTCCATAAGATGTGAACCTAATCGCTCATAGAGCTTTACATGTGTCCCCTCTTTAAATAAATAAATATCAAGTGTGCTAAAGCGGCTTATATCATAATAAATAGGATATGTCATTGTCTACTCCTATTGTAGTTTAGTGTTTGCGACGATTAGCAATAGTATGTCTATATACGTCTTCATACGATTTAGCGGCATCATCCCAGCCGAAGTGCATCTGCATTGCATGTTTTTGCATTGCTTTAAAGGATTTTTTATCATTATTGTAAATACTTACAGCCCAAAGTATTGTGTAGTAAAGCGCCTCATGCGTTGGCAAATCAAATTTAAACCCATTGCCGTTTTCATGATTTTCATCAAAGTTTTCAATAGTATCATCTAGCCCGCCGGTAGCACGGACAATAGGGAGTGTTCCATAGCGAAGACTGTAGATTTGGTTCAGACCACAAGGCTCAAACAGCGACGGCATCAAAAAGAAATCACATCCTGCTTCGATTTGGTGTGCTAAAGCATCTGAATAGCCTACATGTATACCAAATTTACCTCTGTGCCTTGATGCTGCCTCGCTAAAGTAGTGTTCAGCCCATTTCTCACCAGCACCAAGCATAATAATCTGAATATTTTGTTCCATTAGTCCATCTAGTATTCCAGAAATAAGCCCTATCCCTTTTTGCTCTGCAAAGCGTCCGACAAACCCTATCAGTGGTATGTTGTCATTTACCTCAAGACCAAAATGTTCTTGCATTGCACGCTTACATGTAGCCTTACCATTCATATTTCCAACATCAAATTTTTGGGCAATCTTAGTATCAACAGAGGGGTTCCATTCATCGTAATCTACACCATTTAAAATACCAAAAAGTTTTCCTGAGTGTGCTTGGATATGATGCTCTAAGCCAAAACCGAACTCTTGTGTCTGAATCTCTTGAGCATAGCGCTTGGAGACTGTGGTGACCGCATCAGCGTAGGCAATTCCCCCTTTTAACATATTTATACTATCGAAACTCTCAAAGCTTGTTGGGTCAAAGTGGTCCCATCCAGACTCCATAACATCCATAGCGCCCTTGTAAAAGTTGCCCTGATGTTGAAGATTATGAACTGTCAGCACCGTTGGCACATCTCTAAAGTCGTGCCAAAAACGTGTTTGAGTCAGCAGTGGAAGTGAAGCTGTATGCCAATCATTCGCATGAATTACATCTGGCACAAAATTCAACTTTTTACATAATTGTAGAGCTGCTTTTGAGAGAAATATAAATCTGTTGTCATTATCTATAAAAGGCTCATTATCATCATTGTAAAGTTCTTTACGTCCAAAAAACTCTTCATAATCTATAAAATAAACAGGGACATCACTGTTAGGAAGAGGTGACGTATAGACACCTGCCCATAACTCCCCCATAGGTCCCATTGGAACACCTAAAGCACCCTCAAGGTGAGTCAGCTTACTTTTATCAACCTGATAGTAACGAGGCATCACAACAATAATATTATGACCAAGTTCACCCAATGCTTTAGGCAAAGCTCCAGAGACATCGGCCAACCCACCTGTTTTAGCGAATGGAACAACTTCTGATGCCACAAATAAAATATTCAATTTTTTCTTAATCATTATAATCCTTCAATAAAAGTGCCCCTTGAAGCGGTGCACCATCTATGTTACTTGTGCAAATCTCTATATCTTTGAGTGCCTGAGGCAGAGCATGTTTATCTATATTTTCAGTTATCATCTCTAGGAGATATGGGTTTGCCGATACTATCCCACCACCCAATACTAAAACATCAGGGTTAAAGAGAGTTATCGCTGTTCCTACGGCATAAAGTAACGCCTCTTCAAAAATATCTGCAATTTTGTTATCAGATATTTTTTTAAGCTCACTTAATTTTGGTTCGCAATTAATTGCATAATGTTGTATCCACTTTCTCAAAGCAATTCCAGAAGCAAAAAGTTCTATACAGTTAGAACGTCCACAGCCACATTTAAATGGTGATTCTTTATATGGAATATGTCCTAATTCTGCTGCAATGTTGTGAGAGCCTCTAAGAATTTTTCCAGATTCAACAACACCAAGACCAAGTCCTGTTCCAAGATACAGCGCACAAATATTTTTACTATTATGATACTTTGCTTCAGCCATTACAGCACATGTTAAATCATTCTCTATCTTAAGAGTAACGTCATAGTTTGACTCAAAAAACTTTTTTATATCTTTTTTGTCTATGTTTAAATTTGGTGCTGATATTATAGATCCATCTTCGACCTGCCCTGCATAAGCAATACCTATAGTAGTTATCCTCTTGTGCTTGCTTAGTATAGACTCTATCCAAGCAGCAACTCCGATGTTTTTACTCTTTGTTGACATAGAGTCTATATGTATATTTCCGTCCCATATTTGGGCACGAAGATTACTGCCACCAACATCTATCGCTAAATTCATGCTACTAGCTCCCTGTAGTGTTCAAGATATGAGAGGGCACTTTTATCAAATGAGAAGTCACACTCCATATTAAAACTTATAACTCTTTGCATCTCTTTGGTATTTTTACCAAGTTCTAAAGCCCTCTCAACTGCATCAAGGAGTGCTTCTTCTGTTGGGTATAAAAATACAATCCCTTCTCCGCATTTTTGCTGATTCTCATGTACAGTGTCAAGAAGACCGCCAACTCCATGAACTACTGGTACAGCTCCGTAACGCATAGCTATCATCTGACTCAATCCGCAAGGCTCATAAAGTGATGGCATTAGCAAAAAATCACCCGCCGCATAAAGACGATGCGAATTATCTTCACTATATCCGATTTGAAGAGATAAATTCCCATGTCTCTTAGACTCAGACTCAAGCTTTTTTCTGTAACTGCTTTGTCCATCAACCATAATTACCAAATTTAATTCTCTCTTTAATATCTCGCTAAGAGAATCAAGTAACAAGTCAAAGCCCTTTTGATGTACTAATCTGCTAATCATAATAAATAGAGGCCTATCAGAAGCCTCAATACCAAGCTCTTTTAAAAGTCCCTTTTTATTGAGATATTTAAAGTTTATGTTTGTTGAACTAAAAGTAGCTGTAAGTGCCCTATCTGTTTGCGGATTAAACAGCTCCAAGTCTATACCGTTGAGAATGCCAAATATTTTCTCTTTATGAGTCTGTAAAAAAGTGTGAAGACCACACCCAAATCTCTCGCTCATTATCTCTTTTGCATACTGAGGGCTCACAGTTGTAATAATATCGCTGTAAGCTATACCCGCTTTTATAAAACTAAGCTTATCATAAAATTCAAGACCATCAATAGTAAAGTACTTAGTGTCTATTCCAAAATATTTAAGCATTGATGCATCAAAGAGTCCCTGATACGCAAGATTATGAATTGTAAAAACAGTTTTAATCTCAGGTGCGGACTCTTTTATCCATAAAGCGGCAAGTGCGGTATGCCAATCATTAAGATGTACTATATCTACATGTAGCTCTTTTGCCAACTTCACAATAGCGGCACAAAAGATTCCAAAATTCGGATTATTATTAGCATATGAACCGCTACTACTGCTGTATAAATCCTCGGTATCGCTTAACAAAGGAGTTTGAATAAAGTACGTTTTTACACCTTTGTAACTGCTTGTATAAAGAGTAAGAAAGTGAGTATTATCACCTATTGTTACTCGAAAGCTAAGTTCACTTTTTTGCAATAAAGATTTCTCCATAAATCCATACAGAGGCATAACACAAACTATATCAATATGTTTACTTAGTGAGTGTGGTAGTGCTTGAGCCACATCTGCGAGACCCCCAGTTTTAGCAAAAGGGAAAATCTCACTTGCGGCAAAAAGAATTTTCATAAATATTCTTGATTATTAAATAGCTTTACACACTCTTCTGGAGAGACAGGGTTTATCGCCATACCGGTGGCAATTTCGAAACCGCCAAGACGGTAGATACGTGGGGTTATACGTATTGTAAAGCGATAGTTTTTATTCAAGTAAGACATATATGACTCATTTTCAAAATTTGAGTTCAGCGGTGCTAAACGAAAATAGAGGTTATAATTAAAGCTACCAAGTTGGCTTGAAAGTTTTTGAAAAACCTCTTTAATTATCACAGACAAGTCACTAATCTCGTCGCGTGTACATTGTTCAAGACAAGCAATATTGCGTTTTGGAGCAATCATAATCTCAAAAGGAAAACTGCTGGCATAAGGACAAAAAGCTACGAAACTACCTATTTCTGATACAATACGATCTTTAGCAGATATCTCATTTTGCAAGATATCCTCCACCATTCCCCGCCCATGTCTGCTGTAGTATTTCATATTTCGTTCCAAAAACACTATCTCGTTTTGCGGCATAATCGGCAATGCTAATATTTGAGTATGTGGATGTTCTTGTGTTGCACCAGCCATTGAACCAAAGTTTTTAAAGATACTCAGATGCACTAATCTCTTATCTTTTCTTAAATCTTCTACACGAATTATCATGCTTCTTAGCCAATTCTCAATACTTTGAGGATCAGCTCCTTCAATAGAACAATCATGACATGGTGAGTCAATCAATACTTCATGAGCACCAACGCCGGGAATGGACTCAAACATACTCTCTCTTTTAGATTTATCCTCTAGCTCTATTTGCACCGCTTTATACAAATTTGGAATTACACGAGTTTTCCAACCTGCTGAATTGGGTGAATTATCACGCATAGCAAAGAGCTCTGATGGAGTCAATGCTTCATTCCCCTCACAAAAAGGGCAACGCTGATGTAATTTTTTTAATTTTATGGGCGCAAGTAAGTCTGGCCTTCGGAGTCGTTCTGGCGCAATCAGCACATACTGATTATGCATTCGATCAAGACGGATTTCAGACATTAGATACTCCAAGATTGATTTGCATGTTTAAATTTGATTCAAACCCTACTGAAAAGATTAAAGATATCTGCTGTGCGACTGTGTCAAATCCACTTTCACTTTGCGAGACAGTATTTAAAATATAAGCATGTACATTGCACTTTTTGCTACATGTAAGGGTAATCTTCTTTTCTGTAAAAGTATCTACAATTGTAAGTGTATCAATATCATCTATACTCAATCCACTCTGAACTTTTTGACCATTTAATGTTGCGTGGTGAGGATGAGCTAAATGAAAGTTACACTCCATACCGTAGAACAATTTTTGAGTATATTCACTGCTACATGTAAAGTCCAATGTGACACTTTCATCATCAAATGTATAACTTTTTTCAACTTCACTCACATAACGCTTATCTAGATAGATGCCACCTTTTCGTCTAAATGTATTAGTCTTGACATCCATCTCAAAAGAGTGGTTTGCAAAATCACCAACTTCACAAAATGAGAGTTTTCTAAAGCTCTCCAACTCAAAAGGGTTAGTTGAAAAATGGTCTATAAATGAATGTTTAGGGTGCCAATCATAAATAAGTTCAGCTTTTAAACTCTCGTCAATCTTCTCAGAACTATTATGTATTGTCTCAATACCATCTCTGATTTGGTCACTACTTACTATTTTATGCTGTATCGGATTAAGTATTTTTGCATGATATGCCTCTTTGCGGCGCATAAGTGTATTTTGCCAGTTAAAGAGCTTATCAAGTGAACCAAACTCAATCATCTGTCCGCCCCAGCGACTTGAAAAAACTGTTGATAATGATTTGCTCAACACTTTTAACTCATCATATCCATCCATATCTATATCTTTGCGCTCGAAAGATATCTTGTTTTTAGCCTGCTCACGTTCAATCTCCAAAAGGTGACGATAGGCATTATCTCTTAGATTTGGAAGGTAAATGCCCCCAAATACGCCATGCCAAAAGACATCATTTGTCTGCATTTTATAGAGGCTCTCCAATGAAGAGGCCTTAAGACTCTCCTGATGAACACTGTGAGAAAGCATTCGCTTATGAAGATAATTGCTCTCATGGTATTTAATAAAAAAGTTTTTCCAGATACCACCTTTAATAAAAGCGACACCCATCTTCTCTATATATTCACTCCCTACATGCTCTTTTAGCTCTTCTAGTGCGAGGGTGTTATCACTACTTAAACTCCACTCTCCCATTTCAAAATAGGAGGTATCATTAAGATATGCAAGACCTCGTGAATTGTTCTGTGCGAGATATTTACTATAGTGCATTGTCTCTATATTTTCATGTGCTATAACGGCTTCTACAAAATGCTTTAGCCATTTTTCCTCATAAACCCACTTATGAGTCTTTGGCCATAGTCCAAATTTCTCAGCATCATCAAATATAATAGCAGCAGAATCTTCTTCTTTAGAGCACTCAAGTATTGCATCAATAGCACGCTCTACGCTAAAAAACGGAAGTGCATACCGCAGTGACTGTGAAATTGGAAAAAGTGCAAGAGGGTAACCACCCTCTTCAGTCATATAATATCCATCCATCTTTGATGCACTAAACCCACTGCTTAAAAAGTGATAATCATCAACAATTGCGTATTTTATCCCTACTTTATTCAAGTCTGGGACGATTGATGACTCCCACACTCTCTCAGTAAGCCACAACCCCTCAGCCGTAGCATTAAAATGCTCTTTAATATAACTATTGAGCTTATTAACCTGAGCTTGACGATCACGTGATGGGATAGAACTAAGAACAGGTTCATAATAACCAGCACTTACCCACTCTATTGAACCTTTTTTAGTCAATTTACTCATATTGCTAAAAATTTTGGGATGCTTGTTTCTAATCTGGTCAAGCAACCAGCCGCTACAATGTACTGCAAATTTAAAATCAGGGTATTTAACCATAGTTTTAAAAAATGGCCCATAGCAGAGTTCTATAGCTTCATCAACCGCCTCGCCAAAATTATCTACCGGCTGATGCATATGTATACCAAATAACAAAGAAACTTTTTTCATACTAACTCCTAAACAAACCAGTTTTCACTATAATCAGTTGCTAAATCAATCTCTAATTCACCAAAACCTGGAAGTGTCTGTATAATGACACCCCCTTTGGTTAGTTCAAAACGAATTTGTATCTGATCAGTCTTTATTGAGCTTTTATCTATGCGAATCTCCAACATATTCTTAGCCGCAATCTCAACCTTTATATTTCCAAAATGCTCTTCATAATTTGCACTTTTAAAAGCATGAAGCTCAACACTCTCATTAAACTCTATTGGTTCAATAATAATTCCTATCGTATCACACTCATGTATTTGACTAATGTCAGCATTAAAGGCAAAATAGACAGATGTCTCATCTTGTCCGTAAAGTATTTTGCTCACAGGACCGCGAACTCTATCCATCGTTGAGAAGAGCTTACTCTCATCTACAACACCACACCCTATCCACTCAAAAAATGAGTCGTGCAGACCATTGGTTGTAGGTGAGATATGTGATTGAGGTCGTAACCAAAATTTCTGAGAACTTCTATCACCAATAATAGTTTCAAAGAGGTCTGATGGTGGAGCAATATGCATAAGATCATAGATAGAGATTAGATGTGAACGAAACAACATATCAAACTCAGTTCCAAACTCTGTAAAGTGGTCATCGCCATACCACCAAAACCAGTCAGAACACTCAGCCGCTAAGAAGTGATTGGTTATCTTATCTTTTGTCTCACTGTCGAGTGTTGTTTTATGGTGATTGAAATCTCGTTTTGTAAGATAAATGAGTTCCCATCCACGTGTTTTTTCACTGTGCCCAACCCAGGTATTAAACTCACCGTGAATCCAGCTCCCTGGAGCTAATTTATTTAAAGGTTTTGTTGGAAGTTTTGCAACATCATCCATGTGAAGTGTTTTACACCATGGAGTATTATTAATTTTTGTATAAAGTGCATCAAAAAAGTCAAATGCGTTATTATGAAAAAACTCCCAAGCATTTTCACCATCTAAAATAATAAAAACGGTGCCATCGGGACTGTTTTTATTAATAGAAGAAAGAGAAGAGATAAAATGATCAGCTGCTTTATTAGCTTCCCAGTATCGGTACGTGAATCCTATATGATCGCTTAAGCCGTGATCACGAAAACCTATACACAGCTCATTATAGTTATATGGGCTATATAATGTACTTCTATCTGCATGTCCTAGTGATTTAAATAGTATAGCTTCATCTGTGGCAATCCACTTAATGCCACACTCTTTTAAGAGAGCAACACTTTTTTCATCTACTGCGCCCTCAGCCGGCCAAAAGCCTTCAGCCTCAAAACCAAATGTCTCTAGAAATAGTGCTTGAGCACGCGTTACTTGAAGAACGGCATCATCTTCAAGAGAAGTGTGTTGCTTTGGAATTTTAGTTGAGTGGTTGGCTTTAACAGCATTCTCCATATCCATAAGAAGTGGTAAGATAGGATGATTTAGTGGTGTTGTAGATATAGAGATTCGTCCATCTTGATAGAGTTTTGTATAGTAATCAAAGATGGTTGATACAAATTTAGATAACTCATGCAGAAGCGCTCTTTTATCTTCATTGTTATAATGACGCTCTTTTTTAATCAATCTACTAATTAGATCATTGCTTGAACGCAGATATATTCCACACCATGATAGTATAAAGAGTACCTGCATGTCAAAAAGCTCATTATCATTATAGTGCTCTTTTTTGTGCAGTGCTGCATAAGATGGCAATGCTAAAACCATTGTTTCAAACGGAGTACTTTTACATAACTTTATCATCCAATTACGATCAGTTTCATTCAGTAAAACAAGATCTTGCATCCATAGATTTAAAAAACGATCATTCTTCTGTGGCTCTTCGTAATAAAGCTTAAGCTGTTCTATCAATGGAGGGGTAATATTGAATGTGGCTTTCAACCCCTCATGTCTTGCAAGCATCCACGGCATATCATAGTAGTCTTTAATAGCGTGTAAAAACACCCATGGCATCTGCATAACACCTGATCCATCTCTGTAGTCCGGCTGATGCATGTGCCACATAAAACTAATGTTCATAGATCTTCCTTTATAATGCTGACCATTCTTCTATTTTAGCACTATAGTTATCATATATTGCGTCTCCGGATACTTTGTTTTGAGCTTGAATATAAATATTCAAATGATCACTGTAGTTGTCTGGAATCATTAATATCCAGTCTGTATTATTTTCCCAAATCTTAACGCCGTCAATAGAGGATGATTGTTTATCTTTTGCATGCTCTAAGAACTTTCTCATCATCTTACCTTTAAGTGCCTGAGTACACTCTATTTTTAGCGTTCGGTAATCAAAAGAATCAATTCTGCTTGATAAATCAGAAAGTGTTGCACCATGAAGGTTTAACAGTTGCATTATTTTAATGCTTGCATACATAGCATCTCTTGTAACACTAAACTCTGTAAAAGCAAAGTTACCGTCAATTGTTGCAACAAGAGCATACTCTTTTAGTTTATCAGCTTTAAAGTTATTGTAACTTCCTCTCTCAATCTCTAAATTATCAAATTTAACTATATCTGGAGCCCAGGTTGGTAAAAATACTTTTTTTATCTCTTTAGATTTATCCATATTCATAAGATGCAATACCACAAGAAGAGCATTGACTTTATCGAGCACTTGGCCCTTGTCTGTCACAATACTGATTTGCTGCTCATTTGGATGTATTATAATTCCCATATCGTAATTTAAACTTTTTACTATCCCTGAAATATCATCTTCAGAGCGTTTTTCAAGCGCTGCAATATTAAATAGTCTTTTCTCATCATAATAGGCATTTAGAACAATGTTTTTTATACCAAGGTTATTAATAATGCCTGGGAAAACATCAGCAGTTGTCCCATACATTAGATCTATAGCAACACTGAAGTTGGCATTATTGATTGTGCCTGCAAATTTATCCTCAAGAGCCTTTTTATAAAGAGTTGCCTCTCTGGCATTTACTGTCTCATGTATAGAACCTATTTTTGAATGTTCAACACGACGAAATTTTTCAATAAAAAAAGCTTTTTCAATCACTTTTGCAGAGTTAGAATCAATACGAAGCGCCTCTTCATTAAATAGTGTAATCTGTGAACCGGTTGCATCTACTAGACACTGTTCAACATAAGCACCGCCTATAAATTTATCATCATTTACTAAGGTGTAGCGCAATACTGATGGCGGAGTTCTTCTAAGGTCAACAACATTTATACCCGCAGATAAAAGACCACTAAGAAATGCTCTTTTAAGCATTCGTGAGCTTTTATCGTAATCACATGCGATAATCACCTTTGAGCCAATTGGAAGTTGAGCAGCAAAAGCTTCTGCTAATTTAGTAGCCATCTCACACGAGAGTTCAACATTACTTTTACCGGACACGCTTCCATTTTCAAAAATTGAATTTTTATAGCGACTTCCCCACACTACATTATGACTGACAATAGAGGCTGGCTCAATTTTTTTATCAGGCCAGATTGTAACATCTTGCTCAAAAGTAGTAAGCTCACCAACCTCACAACCCTCAGCTAGTATCAAGCCTGCTTTAACATTAACATATTTATTGATTACATTGTCGTTACATATGATAGAGTTATTTAGTCGTACATTTTTTTCTATGACTATATCTTCCCAAAGAACACTATTAAAAATACTACTATCGCTTCCAATCTTTACATTATCGCCTATAACAGCATTATTAAGCTTAACGCCTTTTTCAATCTTGACATTTTTACCAAGTATAACATTGCCCATAATCTCTATGCTTTTATCAAGTTTATACGGTTTGTCACTGTACAATACACCACTAGTGTAGAGCTGTTTTTTTCCTGGAATTGCAAATTTAACACGATTTCCTAAAATGTCCGAATATACATCTCTATAACTCTCAGGGTTGCCAACATCGCGCCAGTATCCTTCAAAGTTATAACCCATTAACTGGATCTTCTCTTTCATAATTAGAGGGAATAAGTCTTTGCCAAAATCAAAGTTCTTCCCCTTTGGTATATAGTTGAGAATCTCCGGTTCAATTATATATATACCGGTGTTTATAGTATCACTGAAAACCTCACCCCAACTCGGCTTTTCAAGAAATTTTTCTATTTCATTATCTTCATTTGCAATTACAACACCAAACTGCAACGGATTCTCTACAGATGTTAGACCGATAGAGAGTTTCGATTTTTTATTTTTATGAAAATCGAAAAAACCTTGCATGTCAAAGTCAGTTACCAAATCACCGCTAATTATAATAAAGTTATCATCGCCTATATGTTTCTGAGCTAATTTCACCGCTCCTGCAGTCCCATAATCATCATCTGGTATTACATATGTGATTTTTATTCCAAATTCACTGCCATCTTTAAAATAGTCTTGAATTATTTCAGGTTTAAAATATAAAAGTACTATAAACTCTTCAATGCCAAGTTCTTTTAGCATCATCATCGTGTGTTCCATCATTGGACGATTTACGATTGGCAACATCGGCTTTGGTCTAGAGTTTGCAAGTGGTTGAATCCGTGTACCGAACCCACCTGCCATTACTACTGCTTTCACTTATATTATCCTCTTAGCTAAAAATTGGTTTTATATATTATACTTTATTAATTATTAATTGTTAATTGTTAATTGTTAATTAAAGTTTTAATAAAGCATTATGTGAACCAAACGGTGATAAAACGCGCTCTAGCTCATTGTCACACTCCCATCTGTCCCCATTTATGCGATAACCAAATTGATATTCACTCTCCAAAGGGAGAACTTTTGTGACATAAAACTCACCGCTTTTTTTAACTTTCATAGGCTCATCTTCCCAATCACTCCATTCACCGCAAACAGCTACACTCTCTCCATCATTTGGTATAACACTGAAAGTAACCCAGGCTTTTTGACCTTTTTTTGTAATTTTTACCATGTTTTATCCTTTTAATCTAAATAATTTATAGCATCAAGGTAGTGCTGTGGCATTTTGTATTTGTTGGAAACTACTACATCAATATCAATGAGTTTAAACTCACCTTTTTGATAAACAACAACTTTACTCGAATTACTATGTGAAAGAAGATAATCAACAGCTATGATTGTAAAATCAAATGCCATCATGCGGTCATATACCGTTGGATTGCCTCCACGCTGAATGTGTCCCAAGATACTTACTCGTGTCTCTAAACCAAAACTTTCCTCTAACCAGCTATGAACTTCGCTTGTCTTTTTGGTTCCTTCAGCGACAATAGCAAGGATATAGTTTCGTCCCTCTTTGACCTCTTTTTTAAGTCTTTTCTCTAGCGATTTTGGCTCAAACGGTATTTCAGGAATTACACACACTTCTGCACCGCTAATCATTGATGATACTATTGCCAAATAACCGCAATCACGACCCATAACTTCGACTAAAAAAGCACGGTTGAAAGAGGTTGCTGTATCACGTATTTTATCAAGAGCATCACGTATAACATTAAGTGCAGTATCAACACCTAAGCAGTACTCTGTTCCATATATGTCATTATCAATTGTTGAAGGGATACCTACAAAATTGAGATCAAACTCTGAACTAAACTTCTCCATTGCCCTAAATGAGCCATCGCCACCCAAAACAACTAAACCTGTAATATTATGGGCTTTTAGATTATCGTAAGCTTTTTGTCTGTACTCATGCTCAAAAAATCGCTTGGAGCGTGACGAACGAATTATTGTCCCCCCATTATGAATAATGCCGGCAACAATTTTATGAGTTGCTTTTTTAATCTTATTGTCAATTAATCCTTCTAGACCATCATAAATAAGATAAGATATTTCACCTTTTTTATAGGAATAGTCAACAAATTTTTTAATTGCTGGGTTCATTCCAGGTGCATCTCCACCTGAACTCATAATTGCTAAAGCCATTATCTACTCTCCTCCTTGTATTAAGTTTAAATCTGAGCTAGTTTTATCAACTTTTATAGTCATACATGTTTAGATAGTATTCTGCAACCATACGACCTGAGTTAAACTGGAACTCAACGTCTGTCATAGCACTTTTCATAATTTCTACCCATTTAGCCGGCTCATCATAATAAGTAGGGATAATTTTATTTTCTAAAATATCCATCAAATTTTTATTGTCTATGCGGTCCTGCTCTTCAATAGGAAGTCTGTGGTCTAGCGCAGGTATTGTAAATGAATTTTTACCATCTAAAGCAAATTCTGGATGCCAGCCATCATCAATAGATAAATGAACTGAGCCATTCATACTAGCTGTCATTCCGCTTGTACCACTAGCTTCACGTGTAATACGAGGTGTATTTAACCACACATCACTTCCCTCTTTCATAAGACGTGACAAATGCAGTTCATACCCTACAAGAACTGCCATATTGTGGTAGTGATGGCTCATATGCACAAGCTCATTAAATATTTCCATAGCACCATGGTCTGTTGGGTATGGCTTTCCTGCCCATATAACTTGTATTGGTCTCTCTGTATTTTTAATCAATTTTACAAATCTGTCAATATCATATTTTAACAGTCCTGGTCGTTTATACTCTGCAAAACGGCGTGCCCATACAATTGTTAAAACTTCTGGATTGAATAATTTTCCTGTTTGGTTAGCAACTACTTCAAAAAGAACTTTTTTTAGATGTTTTTTTCGTGCTATAACCTCATAGTCTTCATGCTCATCAAGTGCACGAATAAGTGTTTTATCAGTCCAGTATTTTTTATTTTGAGCATTTGTAATTGAAATGATTTCACATTTATTTTCAACATTAGCCCACATTTCATTAGCAACTATACCGTGTATTTTAGAGACACCGTTTGCAATTTTTGCAGCTCTTAATGCTCCTACTGTAATACTAAAATTATCATCATTTTTATAGCCTGTTATTTCTCTAACCGTTTCAAGTGAATGATTTGCGAAGAAGCCCATCTCATGTAAGAAGTGAATATTATGCTCTTCATTCCCAGCTTTTTCTGGAGTATGTGTTGTAAAAACAACATGTTTACGTACTTCATCCATATCTTTATATCGTGAGTATAACTCATAAGCCAGAGGTAAAGAGTGCCCTTCATTCATATGATAAATATCTATTGATTGATTTAAAGCCTCAAGAACTTTAGTTCCTCCAATTCCAAGAACAATCTCTTGTGCCACGCGGGTGCGCTCATTTCCATCATAAAGTTTATGTGTAATGGTTTGTGCAAGATAGTCATTTTCAGGAGTATCAGTTGATAGCAGAATAATAGGGGCTGTACCAAAAATATCTGGGCGCACTAAGAACGCTTTAACAACAACATTTTCACCATGAATTTTTACTGTTACCTTAACGTCAAGCTCTTCTAAAAAATAGTAATGCTTTCGTGTATATTGCGGTCTAAGTGTGCGGTTTTCATTTCGTGACTGATCATAATAGCCAAAACTCCAAAGCATACCGATACCGATAGTATTTTGTTTAAGGTCAAAAACACTGCGCATGTGTGAGCCTGCTAGAAAGCCTAGGCCACCTGAATATATTTTTAAAGCTTGGTCAATTGCGAATTCCATAGAAAAGTATGCAACTGCTGTGGTGTATTTTTCGTTAATATCATATGAGAATAGATTCATAAAATTTCCTTTAATGTTTTTCTAGATTTTTATAGAGAATTTGTTTGCCAAGTTCAACGCCCGGCTGGTCGTAAGTGTTTATCATAAGCATTGCACCCATTAGAGAGGTCAACAGCTCATAATAGATAATAATGGCACCAATATTTTCAGGTGTTACTTTGTCAAAAGAAATAGCATCAACTGCAACATCAGACTCAATAACACTCTGCATAGTAGCATCACACTGAGCATTAATAAGAGTGTTAAAACTTTGATTATTTATAAAGTTTGTCTTCTCAATCCCATAAAGTGAAATGTCTGGAATTTTAAGATCGTTTCCGGCATCTTTTATACTTATAAAGGTGACACTTTTATCATGAGGCCCTTCAATAATTAGTTCTAAAAAAGAGTGCTGATCAACTGAGCCAATTAACCCGATGGGTGTCAGTCCAACTCTATTGCCATTAAAATCTATTTTTCCAAGTGATTCACCCCAAAGTTGAACATACCATTTTGTTAGACCTTCAAGATGATCTGCATAAGAGAAAAGAACATTAATTCCCTGTTTCTTGGAGTTAATGTACATGTAACACGCTTTTTCAAGCAAATGAGTTTCACCTTCTTCAAAAAATCTTGTTATAAACTCTTGTGCACCTTTTAAAATATTTTTCACATCGTAACCTGCCATCTGAAGTGGCACGACGCCGACAGCACTTAAAACAGAGAATCGTCCTCCTACATTATCGGGTATATTAAACTCCCCAAGATTGTGGTGTTGGGCAAATTTTGAAAGAGCAGAGTCCTTATCGGTAATTGCAAAAACACGTTTGCGATCAGCTCCATCAAGATCTAGCTTACATGTAGCGATAACTGTTTTTAAGATTGATGTTGTTTCAATGGTAGAGCCGGATTTTGAGATTATAAAAAATGCGGCTTTTTCTTTTTTTATTTTAATTAATGTTTCAGATATTGTCACAGGGTCAGAATTTTCAAAATATAAAATCTCTTTAGCATTTGGCGTGTAGGGGCGCAAGATTGAATCAATCGCCTTGATTCCAAGTGAAGAGCCACCAATACCGATGATTATAATCTGCGTAAACAAATCACTATCTATCTCTTTTAATCTTTCAATTAGCGATAGTGAATTTGACGGCAATTTATAATAACCAATTTGATTGCTCTGCATTTCTTCTTTTACAACTGCCATAGCACTTTGCATAATACTCTTATTCTCTGGAGTATCTTCAAGAGGGAAATATTTTTGAAATGTTAGCATTGCTTACTTTCCGACAAATACACACATGTCAACAAGACGGCTGCTATATCCCCACTCATTATCATACCAAGCAAGCACTTTGAGTGTTTTGCCATCAACTACGCTTGTCATATCCGGTATATAAGTAGAGCTGTAAGTTGAACCGATGAAGTCACTAGAAACACGCTCATCATGGTCAATCTCGATTAAACCTAAAAACTCTCCTGCTGCCGCTTTTTCAAAAGCTGCATTTACCTCTTCTACCGTTACATCTTTTTTAAGATTTACAGTTAAATCAACTACTGATACATCCGCAGTTGGAACTCTCATAGCATAACCGTTTAGTTTCCCTTTTAGGTGAGGCATAACTTTAGCTATTGCTTTAGCAGCTCCCGTTGTTGTTGGAATCATGTTGATAGCAGCGGCACGAGCACGACGCTTGTCTGAACTATGTTTAACATCAAGTATGTTTTGGTCATTTGTGTAAGAGTGAATAGTAGTCATAAGACCGTTTTGTATCCCAAAAGTATCATCAAGAACTTTACATATTGGAGCTAAACAGTTTGTAGTACAGCTAGCATTTGAAATAATAGCTTCACCTTTATACTCATCAGTGTTGATATTTAGTACAAATGTAGGTGTATCATCTTTAGCAGGTGCAGACATTACTACTTTTTTAACGCCGTTTTTCAAGTAACCTTGTGCTTTTTCCATTGTCAAAAATGCACCTGTACACTCAATAACCAATTCAGCACCAACAGAACCAAAATCAAGTTCGTCAATATTTCTTGTTGAAAAAAGTGCTACTCTCTTACCAGCTATTTCTATTGTTTTATCATCGATTATTTTGGCATTTACGCCTCCATGAACACTGTCAAACTTAAAAAGATATTCAAGCATATCTGGCTTTGCAGTTGTATTAATCGCTACAAGCTCAATATCATCACGAGATAATACTATTTTCGCTACTATTATCCCTATTCTTCCAGTTCCGTTAATTGCTACTTTTAGTGCCATTTTTTATTCCTTAGTGTTTTATATTATGTTTACTTTGATATCTGCATGTATTGTATAGCAATAATAATAATAATAATATAAAAAATATATAAAACATCTATATAGCCTTATATTCAGCTATTTATTCTAGTAGTTTTTGCTAATTTTTATAGGCTCTAGAAGTTTTTTTAAGTCTGTTAAAAGTCTTTTACATACAGTATATTTATTCCCTGTCCGGTTTCGTGGATATTGATATCCAATCTAATAGATTTGCTAAAACTGTATTGTAGTATTACGCTAGATATAGTATCGTTCTTATATATGACTCTTATCTTATCACTTATACGTGCCCCGATTTCATACCCCAGAGTCCCCTCTTCATTTGTTAAAACATTTAATGTATCTATGTTTACACCAGCCGTGTCATTAAATATTTGCTTAACTCCTGTTGCTAAAAGAAGGGAGCTGACGGAGGTCTTCCCTCCAGATGAGCTTTCAAAAACAGCTGTAGCTGGCTCTCCAAAGAGTATATATGACATTATGTCGTTTTGGCTTAAATGTGGTGTTGACTTAAATATTACTATAGGAGAAGCAAGAGTATTTGTAATAAATATCTCTATATCTATATAGTTTAATGTCTGATAGTGCATGTTCAGGTTTAGGTATGGGTTTATCGGATTTGATCCATTAAAATAAACCTCACTTCTGTCAAATATAAAGAGCTTGCCACTTGCTGTCACTCCACCTTCTTCAATTGTAGCCATTCCCAAAAAAGCCAAAGGACGTGACGGTTCCTGCCAAATAACCACATCCGGAACTAAGTGCAAATCAATATTTTTAGTTTTATAGGAAATAGGCTTTAAAGAGCTTATATGTAGGTTTATAAAACGCTTATTCTCCGTTTGAGGCTTGATATCTTGTATGATTATAATGTCGTCTGAGATTGTGTACTCAACTGGTGGCTCATATGTTATGACACCATCAAGCAGTGTTACATTTCCCTCTATTTTTTGTGTCCCATTGCCATCTAGTGAGATATCTACATCGGCTCTAATTGTAACGTTTGCTTCTTTACCTTCATATTTGAATGCATCACTTTTTATCTGCAAGTCTCCTTTCATCAGAAGAGGGTTAAATAGACCTGTCACAAGAAGATTATCATATATCCAAAACTCTTTTAGTTCTAAAGTTGCATTGTCGTCAAAACTTATTTTTGATTTTTTTTGAGAGTTAAAATTATGATTCCTAAAGTCCAAGCTATATTTTTCTATAGTTATATCTTTGTCTGTCATGGTTGACTCTAAATAAAGATTTTCCACCGTGTAGGCTGTTTTAGTGTCAACTTTTGTAATAAACCAAGGGATGTGAAGACGGCTTTTTATCTCCATGTTTTTTGAAAAATTTACAGAAGCTTTTATATTTGCCTCTGCATCAAAGAAAACACCCTCTTGTGATTTGACTACACCAAACTCTGACAATAAGGCGTTGAGTGATGGAATGTTTGCGCTGAGTGATATATTTGCATCATTTTTCTCAGAGATTTTTCCATTGACGTCAAAACTCTGTGAACCGAAATGCCCCAACCCATTAAGAGACGTGCCATTTTTAAAAAGAGTCAGGTCAAACATGTTTGCATAAATGTTCAAAACAGCTTTTTCATCTTCGTTGTAATATATAAACTCCAAAGGTGAGAACATTTCAATAGGGTATGTTTTGAAAATCTCTGACTCTAGTTTTGGATAGACTTGCGCAGAAAAAAGCTGACTGATATTATCTAGTGCTATGTTCCCCTCTGCACTGCAATAGAGACCTTTTGTGCTGAATGTTCCAATCAGTGAAAATGGAGATGTCACTACAACAGCATCTGCATTAAAGGCAATTATATTTTTTTTAAGCATATCAGGAAGCTGCGAGATAGACGATAGCGCTAGAGCTTTACTATCTACATGTAGCAAGAACTCTTTATAATCTTTTGACTTTATATCAAGCTTTAACTGCTTAGTCTTTATACTTCCTGCAAGACTCTCTGCATCTCCGGCAAACTCCGCTTCAAAGCTCTTAAAAGGGAGCTGCGGTGGGTATTTTGTCAAGTCTGCACTTAACTCAGAAAAATATGCACCATAATTGTTAAAAAGGCCGTTTTGTTTTGCCTCTGCTTCAAACTCTTGATAAGAGAGAGTGTAAGAGCTATCAAACGAGAAGTACTCCTCTTTTGTAAAATATGTCAGATTTACATCCGCATTGCCCACACTTATGTTCTGGTCTGCGCTGAGGCTTAAGCGATTGAAATGTGTACGCATAAATATTTTTTGCAAAGACGCATCAACATCTATAGCAATTGTTTTAGCAACTCCCTGCAAAAATCCTAAATACTTTTTGGCAACTGATACCTTGGGTGTCACTAAAGTTTTTGCATAAAGCCTGTTTGAATCTATGGTCGCATCAATGGTCGCATCTGCGTATGGGGTAAATAACTCTACGAAAAGTTTTCGCACATCCAGAGTTTTATCGTAATCAATCCTTGACGCATTTAAATTAAAAACAAACCGCTCGTCTTCAATAATAACACTCGCATCTGTCAACTCAAGTTTCGCTATGGCAAAAGCAAAAAACTCACTACTCTCCTCTTGGCTCTTTGGCAGCTTGTCAAGATTTAACGATACTCCATCTGCTTTGATTTTTCTAATAACGGGAGTAGGATTAAAAAGCATGAAAAAGTTGTATCCCACTTCAACTCTTTTTGCAGCAAAGATATCCAAATAGCTGATATCATGCAGAGTCACCCCCGTAAGAAGAGAACCTTCGACTTTACTATACGCAATTGCATTTTCTTTTAAAAATTTATTTGCAAGATACTTTACAGACTCAGGGTGTACAAATATGGTTGCGACCACCAAAACAACGGCAGTTATAAAGATTGTTAAATAGTAACTAAACACATAAGTTTTTACAATCAAAACAGCTCACCTATATGAAAATGAAAAGCATACTGCTTTGTCGGATTCTCTATATCGACCCCAATATCAAGCGCAATCGGACCAATTGGGGTAACATAGCGAACACCTGCCCCAAGAGAATAGTAACCCTTCTTGTACTCTGGAGTTTCATTCTCCCCTATAAATGTAGTGTCGTTAAAAACCACTCCTCTGAAGTTGCCACTTATTGCAAATCTGTATTCGGCCGTCATCTCCAATATGGAATGGAGTCCTATTGGATTGCCGTGTTCATTAACCGGACCTAGTTTTCTATAATTATACGCGCGGTTGCTGTTCATCCCCCCTGCATAAAAACGGTAAGATGCCGGAATATTACCCTCATAAAGTCGTAGTGAACCAAAGTTTGCTTTTAATGCTAAAACAGAAGGTAGCAGCGGTATTATATACCCTCCGGATATATTATATTTGTAATAACTCGCATCCGATATTTGCGACTTTATCGAGCCGGTTAGCTGAGGACGGAGGAAATAGCCTTTTTTAGGATTAAGAATATCATCTCTAGTGTCATAGCTCCATTGAAGCTTTGCAGATGTGACAAAGAGCTGGCCTTGCGGGAACAGACTCTCATCCTCACTCTCATAGGTAGTCACATGGTCAAAAAGAAGCATCTCTTGAAATATATGCGGTGTCTCATTCTGTTTAAGAAAGATACTTCCAAAATATCTATCCTCCTTAAAACCTATAAACTTTTCTTTCTCAAAACCAATCTCTGCACCTGTTGAGTTTCTATTTTTTAGAGGCATAAAAAAATTTGTTTTGATTGTCTGTTTTATCTCTGTTAGTCGTGTCTCTACGGCAGCTGTTTTTAGATTACCAAATATATTTCTATGCTTAACTCCAAGAGACAACATAGCTCCCTCATCGCTGCTCGCCCCGACGCCTGCTTGAAACCTGATTGGCTTTTCAATTTCAGTTATTAAGACCTTTACCGGTGCAATATTACTGTTTTTAACATCAATCTCTATAAGAGCTTTGCTGATCCCTTCATTTGCGTAGAGACTCTGATAACTTCTGCGTACATTTTCGGGAGAAAATGGTCTGTCTTGTTTAATATGAAGCATTGAACTTATAATCTGGGGGTCAATACTTTTTGGAGAGCTTATCTCTACCTCTCCAAAGTAGCATAACTGATTTGGAGTAACATCATACATAAGGTATGCCCTGTCAGTCTCCATATCTATCCACGCTTTGGAGTCTATTTCTACATTGCAGTAGCCCTTGTTTGCGTAAAGAAGTTTTATATTTTTTTTACCAATATCAAATTGATCAGCATCAAACAACATCCCTTTTTTAAATGGTATTGCGGAATGAATCTTCAGTTTTGATATTATTGAAATATCTTCCACAAGAATGGGTGATTGTTCAGAAATTGTAATATTTATATCTTTATTACCCTTGGTGTGTGTAATTTCCGCATGAAAATACCCTTTTGAGCGGTAAAAATTTTTAATAGTTTCACTCAGAAGAGCAGCTGTTTCAGGGCTTACTGTTGGTTCTTTTTTCCAAAACTCATACATGTAAGGTTTGTAGAGATTTAATGCTTCATACAGCTCCCGCTCTTTTATCTGTTTGTTGCCTTGAAAGTAGATAGGTACAAAATCTCCATATAAAAGCGATGAAAACAATAACAAAAAAAGAATTAATTGTTTCATTTTCACCCCCCCCTATGAGTTTGGCACCGTGTAAATATTGTTGATTATTTGTTTATTCTGATGACTGGTTTTTGCAGTAAAAGGTTATTTGGATACAAAACAAGATTTTTTTCACTGTCTATAAGCTCTATCTGAAAAAGAGATATCTCTCTGATTGTCCCTTCAACGCTATTGTCGCCGTCAACGATTTTAATTTTATCGCCAACTCTTGCCGGAAAAGTAAAAAATATAATAATGCTTGCAGTCACGTTGCTTAGTATTGACCACTGCGCAAACATCGCAACGCCGATAATAGCAAAAATTGATGATGCAAAAACAGAGACACCTTTAAAGTCAACGCTCCAAACAAACGACATTGCAACCATAGCTATGATTACAAACAATATCTCAAAAACTTTTTGAATATAAAAAAGTCTTTTCATATCAACTGACTTAGTTTTTGCAATCTTGTTTAAAATCCGTTTAAAAAGTCTAAAACTGATATACGATACAAGGATTACAACAAAAGTCCAAAAAATACTTAAACCCATTAATTAACCTTCTTTTCTTCAATAATAAAGAGACTTGCCTTTAGCTTGATATTATATCAGATACCTAGAGATAAATTAACTAAAACACTTTAGGCTGTTAGAAAAAAAATGTACTGTTTATCTTCATGATTTTCACCAAATCCTATAACAGGCATAAGCGGATGCTCATTGGAAATTTTCACAACCAATTCATACATCATGGCTTGCATTTGCAAAGAGTCAACAAGCTCTAGTAACTCCTTTGTAGTAGCATTTTCATCTGTAAATCCTAACTGTAACTGTTTGGTGTCATGGTCAATAAACAAAGATGAAATAACTTTTTCACCGGCATTTTGAAAATTCTCTGAAGTGTTTTCTTTTAATAGCATAGCTACGAGCGTGTACTCTTTAGAGTTTTGTATATTCTCTCGTATATCATCTATCATGTCTATAATATATTTCATTTTCGCCCTTTAAATACAACAACTCGGTTTTTTCCAGACTGTTTTGCTTCATATAGTGCTTCGTCTGCCCGACTAATCATGTCATTTGTTGTCTTTATATCTAAGGACGAATGGCATACACCAATACTAACTGTCACTGAATAACTGGAGAATTTAATCTTTGATATTTTTTCCCGAATTCTTTGTGCCAGCAATACAGCCTCACTAGGTGTTGATTCCGGAACGATGATGGCAAGCTCTTCCCCGCCATATCGTGCCGCAGTATCCATTTTTCTAATATTTTCATTTATCAATTTTCCGATTGTTCTTAACGCTTCATCCCCTTCTAAATGCCCATAATTATCATTTACTTGTTTGAAATCATCAATATCAATCATCAGCAAAGAAAGATTTTTTTTACTTCGAAAGCTTTTTTCTAACTCTTTTTCCAGTGCAAAATTAAATACATTTTTTAGATACAGCTGAGTTAACCCGTCTCTAGTTGTTGTTTCGGATATAAAATCACTTTTATCTTCTTGAACAAGGACAGGAGATAATAATGAATTTTGAAAATTTGAAAGATAATCAAGTGTGGCGACAACAATACCAGGATTTCTATCAAGTATTTTAGTTAAATTATCAAGGTGTAAAGTTATTTTATTCCATATTAATTTAGCTTTCTCAGGTTCGTACCTTTCATGGGTCAACACAAGCAATATTTCAGAATAGAGTTTTTCACCATATTCTTTTTCAAAATGCTTACGGATATTTTTGTGACGAATGCTAGATTCAATATTTTCTAATGACAAAGTAGAATTTTCAGTTTTAATTAAATCTGCATATTGTTTTTGGTCACCTTTCAAAAATATCTCCTTTTAAGCTATTGTCAAAACAGTGTCTAAACCACTTGTATCAGTGATTATTTAGACATACTTCATAATAATTTCCCATTTTGATGAACGAGACCTCATGTCTTATTTTTAGCTACTATTGAGCTAAGCCTTTTTAAGTATTCTAATCATATATAGCAAAATAACAGCTCCTATGGTGGCCATAACTATAGAGCCTAAAAAACCGCCTGTGGTTATGCCGAGCAAACCGAATACAAAGCCACCCAATAAAGCGCCGACAATTCCCACAATTATATTGCTAATGACGCCAAATCCTCTTCCTTTCATTATGATGCCAGCAAGCCACCCAGCCAGCGCACCAACTGCTAAAAAAATTATTAAGTTAATGATATCCATAATGTCTCCAATTTTATTTTTTTCTCAAAAGATATATGCCTACAAAAAAACTGACCGCTCCGGAGATGTAGAAAGTCATGACCCTGTCTGTATCTGAACCTGTAACAGCTTGTGTTATTTGTGAGCCGACAGAACCGGATAGTTGATACCCCCATACTGCAAGACCAACTCCTAAAACTACTAAACCAATTCCTATAATTTTCATTGTAATTCCTGAACTAATTGCCATGTTAAACTCCTATAGTTGAAAGAGATGAAATGTTTTTATTTAAGGAATAGTATAGCATATAAATAATTGGCGTTATCGGTTATTAATTTAAGTTTGTAGCTTTATTGAGTTGGTTACAAAGTGATTATTTAAGGGATTTTATTAGGTTTATTAAAAGGTATTTTGTCAAGTTTCATCAACTTAAGTCAACTAATTTCAATAATGGTGGCGAATTCGTCACCCCCCCCCCCCTTTTTTTTTGTCACCTAAATTATTCTATAATAATTCGTAGAATATTTCACAACAACACAAATCTAGTAGTATAAAACTTTATTTATTGCTTTAGTAGGTATTTGATTACCTACTTTGTGCTATAATAGCTTACATAACACTTAATAGGAAACAATAAATGATATCAAAACTTAGCACAGAATCAAAAAAGTTTCTTCAGAGGAACAACCTTCCTTATAAAAGGTATTTTATTAAAAATAAAAGTATTAAACACAGACTAACCATTATTACTGGTCAAAGAGGTATAGGTAAAACTACCACAATCGCTCAATATATGAAAGAAAATAGTGATAAAAAATCATTGTATGTAAGTATGGACAACTTCTTGATTGGAGAATTGTCAATGTATGAAATAGCAGAGCTTTTTGAGCAAGTTGGTGGTGAGTTACTGTGCTTTGATGAAATTCATAAATATTCAAATTGGTCACAAGAATTAAAAAGCATTTATGACAACTTCCCTAAACTACAAATAATAGCTTCTGGTAGTTCTACTCTTGAAATTAATAAAGGCAGTCATGATTTAAGCAGAAGAGCGCATGTTCTAAAAATGCACGGAATGAGCCTAAGAGAATATCTAGAACTAACACTTGATACAGAATTCTCGATACTAACAATTAAAGACATTTTGGAAAATCATGAAAAAATTGCATTTAATATATCTGAGCAATTTGAAAAACTCAACCAAAGAATACTACCGATTTTTAAAAGATATCTAAAAGTTGGATATTATCCTTACTCTCTTGATATAAATGACGATGATATCTTTATAGATATATTAAAACAAAATATTGATATATCTATATCTTATGACCTATTATCAGTCTATCCAAGCTTGGATGGGAACAGCATGAAAAAATTAAATTTACTTTTGAAAATTATTATGCAAAGCGTTCCTTTTGTACCAGTTATTGAGAGGCTGAAAAGTTCTTTAGAGATTGGAGATGGTCGTACCATCAAAGAATATTTTATCAAATTAGAAGATGCAGGAATTATTAAACTTTTAATGAGCTCATCTTCAAAAGGTTTACAACAGCTGGAAAAGCCAGAAAAGATATACCTTGATAATACCAACCTACTTAATATTGCTAACAGTAATATAGGAACAGAACGGGAAACATTTTTTCTAAATGCAACAGCACAAATACACAATGTAACTTATCCAAAAAAAGGTGACTTTCTTATAGATAATAATTTTTTGTTTGAAGTCGGAGGCAGGAATAAAGGTTTTAATCAAATTAAAGACATTCATAATAGTTTTATTGCATGTGATGATCTTGAAATAGGATATGGAAATAAAATTCCGCTTTGGCTATTTGGATTCTTATACTAAGGGGCGTTAATTGGCAACATACATAAGCTCAAAAAAATATCCAGGAGTTTAACTAGGTGTTGCACTTACTATTTGAATTGGCGTACTATATTTGATAATCTAGTTTAATAAACTAGAACAATATTGGTACAGTTTTGGAACAATTAGTTTTAAAGTCTTTGAAGGTGTCATATTTTAGGGGATTCTAAAAGAGTGGTGCGGATGAGAGGACTTGAAAAAAGATGTTTTATCAAGTTTCTTAAAGTATTATCAATTATCTTCAAATATCCCCAGTATAACGGTTTTATATAGGTATTGATTTTATCAAGTTTCATCAACTAAAGTCAACTAATTTCAATAATGGTGACGAATTCGTCACCACATTCGTCACCTAAATATGATATAATCACTTTATTAAAAATAACATATTTACTGTTAATAGGTATATTCGATTGACAATTTACCTACTTTATGTTAATCTTACTTTACATATATCCAAAAGGATGACACTTTGAGTTTACAACGAATGTTTGAAGACCAAGAAAAGCTACTAACAAAAGTTTCTCTTGATAAAAAAAGATACTTATACAATGAGATCAACTGGGATTTAAAATCTATAGGTATTTTAGGTCAAAGAGGTCTTGGTAAGACGACAATGATGCTTCAATATATCAAAGAGAATTTTAAAAACTCTAAAAATGCATTATATATCTCCTTAGACACACCATATATGCAATCGGTTTTACTTATTGAGTTTGCCAGAGAGTTTGAACAAAACGGCGGTGAAGTTCTTTTTATAGATGAAGTACATAAATATAATGACTGGGCTAACCATATTAAAAATATATATGACTCTTTGGATATAAAAGTTGTTTTTTCAGGATCATCCATTTTACAAATTTCAAAACAAAATGCTGATCTTTCTCGTAGAACTATTATTTATCATCTTGAAAACTTATCTTTTAGAGAATATCTAGAACTTACCGATATTGAGAAGTTTGAATCATATAAACTAGATGATATCTTAATAAAGCATGAAACAATTGCCAGTGATATAAGTAAAAAAATAAAACCGCTAATGCACTTTAAAGAGTATCTTATATACGGAGCATACCCTTTTATACTTGATGATAAAGACACATACCATCAAAGAATAATACAGATGATAAATACTATTTTAGAGACTGATTTGCCATATATAAACAAAATAGAAATGACACAGATTACTAAACTAAAAAAACTTCTTTATATGCTTGCCGTAAATGTACCTTTCATACCAAATATAACCGACCTATCAAATGCAACTAACATATCACGTCCAAAAGTGTATGAGTATTTAGAACATTTAGAGTCTGCCAAAATTATCAATAGCATAGTTAGTCAAGCAAAAGGGTATAAAATAATGACGAAACCAGAAAAGCTTTTTATGCAAAACACCAATATATCTTATGCTCTGACATCAAATATAAATATGGGAAGCGCAAGAGAATCATTCTTTGTAAATCAGATAAAAAACGGTTCTAACTCTCAATTAAAACTATATGATGACACAATATTTAGTTCAAAAAACGGCGACTTCCTTGTAGAAAGCAAATACACATTTGAAGTAGGCGGAAAGAATAAAGACTTCAATCAGATAAAAGATATTCCAAACTCATATATAGCTTCTGATGACATAGAGATAGGTTATGGAAATAAAATTCCTCTTTGGCTATTTGGATTCTTATACTAAGGGGCGTTAATTGGCAACATACATAAGCTCAAAAAAATATCCTGGTGTTCAGTACTATATCAAAGATAATGGAGTCAAGTCATATTCCATTAGATATAAAGATGAAAGTGGAAAATTAAAAAGAGTACAAGTTGGTGATGAGTCTGATGGAACCACTGAGGTTTACTGTAAAAACAAACGCATAGAGATATTAAATGCTCAAAATAAAGGTGAACAACCGCCTAAAATTGTAAAGAATCATCGCAAAAAAATTATTACGCTTGATGATGTTGCAGATAAATACTTTTCATCAATGGATAATACTACAAGCACACATGAAAGACTAAGTAAATACAATAAACATTTATCTGAGCAATTTGGAAGACACTCAATAACAAATATTAAAAAAACTGACTTAGAGGACTTACAAAAAAGTATAATAGATGATAAAAAGCTAAGTAAAAAAACTGCTAATATGATTCTTGAGCTTTTTAGCACAATATTTAGATTTGGATTTAATGAAGAGCTTTATGAAGCAGTAAATCCAGCAATGAAAGTTAAAAGATTTAAGGTGAAGAACACTAGAGAAAGGTTTTTAAGAGTATCTGAAATTGAAGAACTGTATAAGCAGGCTATATTAAAAGATGAAGAAAAAGATCACGGAGATCTACTAGAGGTTTTCGTCAAACTAGCTTTAACAACTGGTGCTAGATTAGAGGGTATATTAAATATTAAAAAGCGGGATATTGATTTAGAAAGTGATATTATACGCATAACTGACTTTAAAAATGGAGGTGAAATTTATAGTGGATATGTAACAAAAACAACTAGAGATTTGTTAACTAATAAATTAAACCTTTTAAACTATAATGACAACTTAGTCTCATTTAACAATGATGGAAAACAAATTAGTGCTAGACAAATACAAACTAGATTAAAACCAATACTGGATGATTTGTTTAATGTTGGCCTTGACACAAAAGATAGAGCAAATAGAATAGTAATTCATTCCCTTAGACATACTTTCGCTTCACAACTAGCAATTTCCAATGTGCCTATTAGACAGATCCAAGAGCTTATGAATCACGCAGATATAAGAGAAACAATGAAGTATGCTAAACTACAAGATGATGCTAATAAGAAAGCAGCTCAGAGTGTTTTTTAAGCACTCAACCTTTTCATTATGCAACAGCAACTGTCAACGGCGGAGTTAGTTTCAGCATATATGTTAAAACAAAATGCCTATTTAAAGGCATACATGTAAAAAAATTATGCTGTTTTTAGTTCTTCCGTTGGCACTATAACTTTGCAACTACTGAATGCTGACACAAAATTATAAACAGTCCCGTCCCATGTCCTCCGTGGCTTGCCTCTTTGAGGCAGAAAGTTTATTTTCTATTTACTCTGTCGCTTCAACAAGAATAGACTCAAATTGCTTTTGAGCTTTTAATAAAACATCAGTAGCTTCTTTATTCTCTACATGTGCGCTGCTCATCCAGTTATGAACTGCTGGAAAGCCAAGAACAATCTTGTCTTCATCTTTTTTCTTATATACCATTAGACTACAAGGAGCAAATGCTGCTGCTTCTGGTCTAGTTAGTGAAACAGTGTATATAACAGGAAGTTTACATATAGATATTGTTTCATAAAAGTCGTACGGGCTATCAGTTAAAGATTTATTAACGTCAAGTCTGCTTGGCACTACAAATCCGTTTAGCTGGAAGCCGTTATTTAAGCTCATTGACAAATTTTCTCTAGCTTCTGCCAAATCTCCACCATCCAAATTCAACTCATACTTAGTTACAAGAGAGTGGCTCTCTTTTAAAGAGTCTTCACTAAGTTTGTTAGTAGAGTTTGGTAATGATTTACTTAAAACAGCTAAAACCTCTTTTTCTAGGCTTTTAATAAGTTCATCGTCAAACCCAAGTATTTTTGCCTGAGCATCTGCTGTTAATACCGATACATGTAGAGTCTCTTCATCATTCCCTTGGTAAATACCTACACCCATTGGCATAAAAACACCAAAATCAGGATATTTTGCAACTAAATCCATAGATATTTTTTTATGATAAACAGTAAGAAGAGTAAAGACTTTAAAGCTTGTCTTTTTGAACTGAATCATAAAAGGTTTATTCATATTAGAGTTTACCCCGATGCCAAACCCTGCATCTACAAACGCTTTTTCAATTTGTTCAGTTGTAATTGAACCATCTTTATTATTTACATCAAACAGATGCAAATCACCTTTTGCCGACAACACAGATACACTTAAAAGTGCAATAATTAAACTAACGATTTTTTTCATTTTATTTCCTTTGATTTTTAATTTAAGTAAATTTTTGTTTATGGAACAATATTTACCCAACCCTCTTTAACACGCTCTATGGAATGTCCCCTATAAACTAGACAAACTTTAATTCAGTAATTTAGATAAAATAATGCTAAAGCATTATGAAATTTAATAGGGTTAAAAATGGCAAGAATAATTTATAGCGAAGAGTTTAGAATAGAGGCAGTAAAACAAGTTACCGACAATGGTTACAGTATTACAGATACGGCGCAGAGACTTGGAATTCATCCAACTTCTTTAAGTGGATGGATTAAGAGATTAGAATCCCCAGAAGCTATAGAAAAGAATAAAATATCAGATGCTTCAAACGCGGAGATAAAGAAACTCCAGAAGGAACTTAAGAGAGTTACAGAAGAGAGGGACATCCTAAAAAAGGCCGCGGTGTACTTTGCAAGCCACACAAGTTAAAATACTCTTTTATCAAAGAGCATAGTCAATTTTACACAGTTCATAGACTGTGTAAAGTTATGCAAGTACACCGTAGCGGATACTATCAGTGGCTTAATCAACCTATATCCAATAGAGAACTTGAAAATCAAGAATTGCTCATTCAAATAAAAGAGGCTTATCGAGATTCAAAGGGTGTATATGGTCATAGAAATATTCATAAGGATTTAAAGGAACTCGGCATCCATGTCAATAAAAAAAGAGTAGCTAGACTTATGAGCGAAGCCAAACTCTATGGTGTTGGCACTTATAAACGCAAGCCTTACTCTAAAGCTGGTCCAGTTCATAAAGCACATCCAAATCATCTGCATCAATGTTTTATAGCAGGAAAGCCAAATGACACATGGGTTAGTGATATAACTTATACTAGAACTAAAGAGGGATGGATATTCTTAGCGACTGTTATAGATTTATATAGTAGAAAAATTATTGGCTGGGCAACAGGACATAGACAGACAACACCTTTAATTATAAATGCTCTCAAAATGGCAGTTGCAAGACTTAACAAGGACGACAATGTAATTCTTCACTCAGATCAAGGAAGTCAATACAGCGCCTATGAGTATAAAACATTTGCAAAAAAGAATAATATCACTCTTAGCATGAGCAGACGAGGCAACTGTTATGATAATGCTGTTGCAGAGAGCTTCTTCAAAACTATAAAAAAAGAGCTTGTCAGAAAACAGATATTTTTAACGAGAAAAATTGCAGCCTCTAAAATATTTGAATATATAGAAATGTTCTACAACTCAAAAAGAAGACATAGTTATTTAGATTATATTTCACCAAATGAGTTTGAAAAAAGATACAATATGGAGTCTTCAAATATATAGGTTTTTACTGGGTTAGTAATTGTCTAGTTTATAGGGGACATTCCATGGCTCACTTACTGGAGATGGTGTAAAAGCAAGGATTAGAGAAAAACTTCTAACTGATTGTAATCTTCATACAATAATTAGATTACCAAGTACAGCATTTTTTCCTGCAACAGTTTCTACAAACTTACTCTTTTTTACAAAAGGAACACCAACAAAAGAGATATGGTACTATGAGCATAAACTTCCAGAGGGACAAAAGGCTTACTCTAAAACAAAACCAATTAAGTTAAGTGAATTTGATACTATAAAAGAGTGGTGGAGCAATAGAGAAGAAAATGAACAAGCATGGAAAGTTGGTATTCAAACCATAGAAGATAATGGCTTTAATCTTGATATAAGAAATCCTCACAAAGAGGAAGAAGAAGATATACACACTTCTTCTGAACTTCTTGATATGCTTCATGCTTCATTTATAAAAAGTGACGAACTACTGAATACCTTGAAAAATGAGTTGAATTAATGGCTTGGAATAAAACCAAAATTGGAGATTTTCTTTTTGAAAGAAAAGGTAAATATAAACCCTCCGATGAAGATATACAAGGTCTAAAACGAATTGATAAAATAGATTTTAGTGGTAACTTCCATATAAGCACTAAACCTTCCAATACAAATATGATTTTAATAAAACAAGGGGACTTAGTAATTTCTGGTATCAATGTTTCAAAAGGTGCAATGGGAATATATTATTTAGAAGAGGACATAGTTGCTACTATTCATTATTCATCATATACTTTTGATAAAGAAAAAATCAATGTTGGCTATTTTAAGAGATTTCTAAAAAGTGTTGAATTTATAAGATTACTAAATGAACAAATTAAAGGTGGTATAAAAACAGAAATAAAACCAAAGCATATACTACCGTTAGAGATTAATCTTCCAGATATTCAAACTCAAAATGAGATAGTTGAAAAATTTGAAAATGTTGAAATAGATATAGATAACCTAAATAATGAAGTTGATAATCAACAAATACTATTAAAAAAACTCCGACAATTAATATTACAAGAAGCAATAGAGGGAAAATTAACTACCTCATGGAGAGAACAAAATAGTAATGTTGAAAGTGCTTCTATTTTAATTGAAAAAATCAAGGTAGAAAAAGAGCAACTTCTAAAAGATAAAAAAATTAAAAAACAAAAACCTATTTCAGCAATAAATGAAGATGAAGTGCCTTTTAATATTCCTGATAGTTGGCAATGGTGTAAGTTAGGTGATGTAATATATGAAAATCCAAAGAATGGATATTCTCCAAAGGCAGTTGATTTTGAAACAGAAACAAAGACACTAAAACTTGGGGCAATAACATATGGATATTTTGATAATACTCAATTCAAATACATTAATGAAAAAATAGATACTAACTCTTCATTATGGTTAAAAAAAGGAGATATATTAATTCAAAGAAGTAATTCTCTTGATTATGTTGGAATGTGTGGAATTTATAATGGTATTGATAATGAATTTATATACCCTGATTTAATAATGAAAGTAACTCAACTTTCGCACATAAAACCTAACTCTTTTTGAGTATAAGCACTGAGCACAGCGATAATATTGAGTAAATTTTTATTATCCTTGACAACATTTTGGATTTCAGAGATTTTTGTCAGTATTTTAATAAAGAGTTGCATTGATATTGCCAGTGTTTCAAGCTCACATTCTAAATCTCTAAAGAGTTCTCCAAGAGTTTGTGGTTCATGCTTTATACGGTTAATATAACTTACTCAACTCGTATGTTCTTTTTTTTGTAAATTTTTAGTTTATACTTCTTTTGAGTTGTTCGTTAGAAGTAATGTATCGGTACTTAACTAAAGCGGCATAGTCTAGCTTGTGCGAAAGTCGGATAATTACACTTTAAATTTGAGTGGCGAGTGGATCGGTTTCTAATATCTTTTTTTTGCAAGAAAAAGTTGAAGCTAGATCGGATTGAATCACGAGGCAAAGTTATGTGTAGTATTATTGCTTAAAAGTCACATAGGAGTTTACTCCTATGCTAACGAACTCTCTTAAAATAGTAGGAGGTTCACGGTGTCAAATTGTATCGGAATTGATGTATCAAAAGCAAGTATAAATATTCATATAGCAAAGAATAAGCAGGATTTAGTTTTAGAGAATAGCATTAAAGGTTTCAGGTCTCTTATCTCTAAATTAAAAAAAATATATAAAAAAGAGATGGAGAATATTGTCTTTATTTTTGAGCCAACAGGTAGTTATTCTGAAGCACTTAGAAAATATTCTTCAGAACAAAATATCAAGTGTTTTATCATAAATCCTAAGCAGTTTAGTAATTATGCTAAAGCATTGGGAGTGGAAGTAAAAAATGATATTGAAGATGCTAGAGTTCTTTCAAAAGCTCTTCATTTAGCTAAAGATAATCAGATCAAGGTTCCTGTATATAACGAAGATATAGAACATATTAAGGAGTTGATGAGTTTTTATAAATTCACGAAAAAACAAACAACACAACAGAAGAATCATCTTGAAGCATTGACAAGTAAAGATGGTGATAACTTCTCAATTAAAGAACTTAAAAAGTCTATCAAAGAATCGAAAGAAAAAGAGCTTAGAATTATTGAACAAGTACAAACTTTAATTGATTCTACGGATGAATATAAAATTGCATATGACAATATTATATCAATAAAAGGAGTTGGTCAAATTGGTGCCATTGTACTTTTACATCTCTTTTTAAAATACCCAGAAGCTAATCAAAGGCAGATTACCTCGTTAACAGGTCTAAATCCAATTTATAGACAATCCGGTACATCAATTCAATCAGGTTATAAAATAGCAAAGTCAGGCGCAAGTCTATATAGAAGTGTGATTTTTATGTCAGTTCTTACTGCTGTACAACATGATAAAAATTTTAAAAGTTTTTATGAGAGATTGAAATCTAAAGGAAAACATACAACATCTGCTCAAATTGCTGTCATGCGAAAAATAATACTTACTGCACATTCTCTTTATAAAAATAATAGAAAATATAATGAAAATTATAATACTCATGAAGCTTCTGATATGGAATAAAATTGAAGAGAATTGTTACTATCGGTATCATTTTTAAAGGAAGTTAAACGTGGCGACTTTCGCACATAGATTTCACTAAATCCACGAACTTAATTTGAGTATTAAAGCCCATAAATAGCCACTTTTTAGTATAATTTTGTCACCACAACATCAAAAATACAAGGCTATTTTATGGAACTTGACAATTATATACAAACTGCAGTGAGAAGCATATTAAAGAATCCAATACTTGAAGTGCTAACAGAGATAAAAATCACAAAAATACTTAAGCAGAGCAACTTCATTAAACGAAATGTTGGCTATCCACCATTTCAAATAATATTACACTTCGTTTATATGTTAGTGATGCAAAAACGCCAGTCAACATTTATAAAAAAGAGCGATAGTGCATTTGGGAAAGATGCCTATTACAGATTTATCAAAGATAGTCGTTACAACTGGCGAAAGTTTTTAATGCTAAGTACTACTGCACTTTTGCAAAGAATAAAACCACTACATAAAAATGGTGAACATCGCTTACTCATTATTGACGATACAGTAGAGTCTAAGAGAGGTAAATACATTGAGGGAAGCTGTAAATATATTTGGAGCAATAAAGAACATAGGAGTATCAATGCGCTCAATATCGTATCTCTAAATTATGCAGATTCACATTCAACTTTTCAATTAGATTTTTCTATAAAAATGAATGGTAGCAATAGAAAAGATATTTCAGAGTTCACAAATAAGCTACATCACAGAAGTAATGCATATCAGAGAAAGAGTGAAATTACTAAAGGCAAAAATATACTAGCTATTGAGATGCTGCAAAGAGCTTTGGATAACGGTGTTGATGCAGATTACTTGCTCGTAGATAGCTGGTATGCTAAACCGAATTTCATACATCAAGCTAATGAACTTGGTATGCCAGTAATAGCAAGACTTCCAAACAATAAACTTATTTGGAACTTTAAAGGCAAACATAAAACTATGAATGCAATCTATGACAGTATGAAAAACTATCGTCACAAAAGTAGTGGTAAACATGGCAAAATATCGTACAAATATTTCGATGCCATTGTAGAACATGCAGTTTTAGGTAAAGTCAAGCTCGTATTTTTACACACAGGTAAAGAGTTGTTAGTTTTTATCTCAAGTGATATTACTATTGCAGGCAAAGAGATTCTAGCAACTTATAAAAAGAGATGGAATATTGAACAAGGCTATAAAGATCTCAGAAACCTCTTCGGTTTTGGAAAAGAAGAAAATCGTATCTATGAATCACTAATTGCAAAAATAACACTATCTATGTTTGCATATAACATTGTAAGTTATATTAACCGTATAAAGCATGAACCACAAACTCTTGGAGAACTCTTTAGAGATTTAGAATGTGAGCTTGAAACACTGGCAATATCAATGCAACTCTTTATTAAAATACTGACAAAAATCTCTGAAATCCAAAATGTTGTCAAGGATAATAAAAATTTACTCAATATTATCGCTGTGCTCAGTGCTTATACTCAAAAAGAGTTAGGTTTTATGTGCGAAAGTCGCCACGTTTAACTTCCTTTAAAAATGATACCGATAGTAACAATTCTCTTCAATTTTATTCCATATCAGAAGCTTCATGAGTATTATAATTTTCATTATATTTTCTATTATTTTTATAAAGAGAATGTGCAGTAAGTATTATTTTTCGCATGACAGCAATTTGAGCAGATGTTGTATGTTTTCCTTTAGATTTCAATCTCTCATAAAAACTTTTAAAATTTTTATCATGTTGTACAGCAGTAAGAACTGACATAAAAATCACACTTCTATATAGACTTGCGCCTGACTTTGCTATTTTATAACCTGATTGAATTGATGTACCGGATTGTCTATAAATTGGATTTAGACCTGTTAACGAGGTAATCTGCCTTTGATTAGCTTCTGGGTATTTTAAAAAGAGATGTAAAAGTACAATGGCACCAATTTGACCAACTCCTTTTATTGATATAATATTGTCATATGCAATTTTATATTCATCCGTAGAATCAATTAAAGTTTGTACTTGTTCAATAATTCTAAGCTCTTTTTCTTTCGATTCTTTGATAGACTTTTTAAGTTCTTTAATTGAGAAGTTATCACCATCTTTACTTGTCAATGCTTCAAGATGATTCTTCTGTTGTGTTGTTTGTTTTTTCGTGAATTTATAAAAACTCATCAACTCCTTAATATGTTCTATATCTTCGTTATATACAGGAACCTTGATCTGATTATCTTTAGCTAAATGAAGAGCTTTTGAAAGAACTCTAGCATCTTCAATATCATTTTTTACTTCCACTCCCAATGCTTTAGCATAATTACTAAACTGCTTAGGATTTATGATAAAACACTTGATATTTTGTTCTGAAGAATATTTTCTAAGTGCTTCAGAATAACTACCTGTTGGCTCAAAAATAAAGACAATATTCTCCATCTCTTTTTTATATATTTTTTTTAATTTAGAGATAAGAGACCTGAAACCTTTAATGCTATTCTCTAAAACTAAATCCTGCTTATTCTTTGCTATATGAATATTTATACTTGCTTTTGATACATCAATTCCGATACAATTTGACACCGTGAACCTCCTAATATTTTAAGAGAGTTCGTTAGCATAGGAGTAAACTCCTATGTGACTTTTAAGCAATAATACTACACATAACTTTGCCTCGTGATTCAATCCGATCTAGCTTCAACTTTTTCTTGCAAAAAAAAGATATTAGAAACCGATCCACTCGCCACTCAAATTTAAAGTGTAATTATCCGACTTTCGCACAAGCTAGACTATGCCGCTTTAGTTAAGTACCGATACATTACTTCTAACGAACAACTCAAAAGAAGTATAAACTAAAAATTTACAAAAAAAAGAACATACGAGTTGAGTAAAATAATTTATTTTACGCTAAAATCTTCATTATTAAAAAAAAGGTTGATTGATGGAATCAAAACAAAAAGTCATTGTATCGCTAGTGATTATTTTTACTCTATTTTTTATAGCTATGATAGTTAGTACGGTAATAAATTTTAGAAACTATGGTATAAAGACGGCTGAAGACAAGGCTAGTATCACTGCAGAAATTGTAAAAATTGGTCTTACTGCACATATGGTTAATGGAATTACAGATCAGAGAGACTATTTTCTAAAACAGATAGGCGATGTGGAGAAGATTAGTCAACTTTGGATAGCAAGATCTCCTAGCGTTGTAAAACAGTACGGAGAAGGTCATAACAATGAAATACCAAGAGATAATATAGACAAAGAGGTGCTTGAAACCGGAAATACAAAATCAATCACAACCGAAACACTAGGCAAAAGCACAATTCGTGTAACCATCCCTTTCGCTGCAACAGAATTTCAGACTCCAAGCTGTATGGGGTGCCATGAGGCAAAAGAGGGCGAAGTTTTAGGTGTTGTAAGCATGGTAATGGATATAACTGAACTTCGCATGGGTAGCATAAGAACCGTTCTTTATAATATGGGTCTAACACTCATAGCAGTCTTATTTGTTTTTATAGTTATAAATAGGTTTATAAAACCTTTCGTCAGTATATTTTACTCCATTAGAGATGTTATGAACGGTGCAAAACATGGTGATTATTCCATAAGAGTTAAAGGCTCTAAGAATGAAGAGAACTCTTCATTGGCAAGCCTTTTAAATTCCCTTTTGGAAAAACTCCAACATACATTTGAAGAGCTAGATAAAAAAGTATATGTATTTATTAAAAATAAAAATTATGTTAAAGAGGCTGATCCTCTTAAAAATATCAACTGTACAATAGACAGATTATCAGATATCTATAAGTTTAAACAAACTATAGAAAATGATAAAGAACTCGAAGATATATACAATAGAATAGCATATGTTCTGAAAAATCATTTTAACCTAGATGAATTTACTATAATTGAAATTGATACTATGAACAAACTCAAAAAAATTGTTCATTCACAAAAAGAGTGTCACTGTGATATCATAGATAATGAGTGCAGAGCAGACCGTATAAATGCAAGCGTAGACTCAACTGTTTTTGCAAACTCCTGTGAAGTCTCTAATCTTGAGGCTGGTAAAGAGTATATCTGTACTCCATATACAATATCAAATGAACTGCAACTAGTTCTAACAATTGTTACTAGTGATGAGAAGCAGACGGAATATGTGAGATCAATCATGAGTGATATTGAAGATTACATAACTACAGCACGACCTGCAATAGTTGGGAAAAAATTGATGCAAACTCTTAACAAGATAGCTAGAGTTGATCAACTTACAAATATGTACAATCGAAAGTTTTTAGATGAATTTGCTGATATATCGGTTCCTCAGGCACTTCGCGCTAATACCTCATATGGTGTTTTAATGATTGATATTGATTATTTCAAAATGATAAATGATGATTATGGACACGATGTGGGTGATGAAGCTATTCGCATAGTCTCAGGTGTGATTAGAAAGCAGATACGCAAATCCGACCTTGCGATTCGTTATGGTGGAGAGGAGTTTATAGCACTTCTATACAACTGCAATGAAGATAATATTATAAAAATTGCAGAATCTATAAGAGTTGAGTTCTCCAAACAAAAAATTCCCGCAGCTGGCAAAACATTTAGCAAAACACTAAGTGTAGGGTGTTCTCGCTTCCCGCAGGACAGTGACAGCATTTGGAAATGTATCAAGTTTGCAGATATTGCATTGTATCAAGCGAAAGAGGGCGGGAGAAATCAGGTTGTAGCCTTCAAGCAAGAGATGATTGATAACAAAGAGATGGGTGAGAGTTACTAACTCTCGCTAAAGCAGTACGGCAATATGCCACACTGCTTAAAATATTCTACATGTAGAAAAAAAGATATACCTACTTTAGGATATTTTGCAAAGCATCTTCAAATTTTTCATAATCAAAAACAAACCCATTTTCAAGCAGCTTTGTCGGATATACCTCTTTTGAATCAAGCATAACAGTAGAACCCTCCCCAAAAATTAGTTTTAACATAAAAGATGGCACACTAAAAAAAGTAGGTCTATGTAGCATTTTTCCTAAGATTTCTGTTTGTTCATTGTTTGACAAAGGAGATGGTGAAGTGAAGTTTACAGAGCCTCTGATTTCTGGAGTTTTAACAATAAATTTGATAGCTCTAAGCAAATCATCTATGTGAATCCACGAGACCATTTGTGAACCATTGCCAAGTTTTCCACCAACGCCCATCTTAAAAGGTGGCAATATTTTTTGCATCGCCCCACCCTCTTTTGCGTATATAACTCCAAACCTCATCTGAACGGACCTAACTCCAAGAACTTCAGCCTTTCTAGCCTCTGCTTCCCAATCTTGACATAGCTTAGATAAAAAATCATCTGCAAAATTTTGAGAATCATCATTATGAGAATCAATGGAGTTGTAAATTCCCACGGCTGATGCGGTTAAAAAAAGTTTTGGTTTATCTTTACACAACTTCATTGCATCAACTAGCTTTTTGGTTGTATCTATGCGACTGCTGTAAAGATTTTTTTTGTACTTATCACTCCACCGAGCAATTATAGTTGTCCCGCTTAAGTTTATCAGAATGTCACACTTCTCTAACTCCTTGGCGATACTCTCGATTGGCGTATCATTACGTACTTTTAAACCAATCACATCGTTATGTTTTGAGTTAAACAGAGTTTCTAATTTTGAGCCGACTAAGCCGCTTTTACCACAAATAACTATTTTTAGTTTATTTCCTATTGACATGCAAGACTCCAAAAACAAATATTGTTTTGATTATAGAGCGATGTTAATAAAAAAGCCCTTACTCTTGCATTATAACTCTAAAAGAACGGTATCTCTTCGGGTGGCTTCAAACTTTTTGCAGGCAGACTCAAAAGCTCCGCTCTCACCAATCAAAATACACTTATGCTTAGCTCTAGTAACCGCTGTATAAATCAACTTTGTGTTGTGCATAATAAAGTGAGAGAAACTCATAGGGATAACAACAATGTCGTACTCCATCCCTTGAACTTTGTGAATGGTAAGAGCATAAGAGAGCATCAAGTGGGACTTTAACTCTTCGTACTCATATACAACTACAACATCCTCATTTGGGTAAAAAACAAATACCTGCTCATCTTCTTCTTCTATCTTAAAAAGCAGTCCGCTCATGCCGTTAAATATTCTTCTTTGACTCGACTCTTCCCCGCTCTTAAAACCGTCTGTGCTCCATGAAGTCATGTTCTCATTTTTTGTGTGGACAACTTTGTCCATAAGTCTAAACTCACTCCCCCCTTTTTTAACACACTTTTTAGGGTTTGGATTAAAGTACTCCTGCAAAACTATGTTAAGATTGTTTGAGCCCAGAGTTCCGCCCTTCATTGGGGTTATAACTTGAAAATAATTCAGATACTCTTTTATCTGCTTGTTGCTCAGTCTATATCTTGCCTTCTCGATTGAGTCTACAACTTTATGCACGATTTGAGTAACAATCTGAGAGGCGTTATCCTCACGCATATCTTGTAACTCATTTTGTGAGAGTTGATTTTTCAAAGCATAGTAGTTAGCCATACTTACATCTATAAACTCAAAATCTTCATACTTCGCTCTATACTCCGGCACAATCCCTTTTCGTATATCATTAGCTATGAAAGTTATGGCTTGATCTTCGCTCTGTCGGTAAATTTTTGTAAGCTTTACTATCGGTGCCAATTTTAATTCTAAAACGTCACTTAAAATATTTCCTGCACCTATTGGCGGCAGTTGTGCATCATCTCCAACAACAATAAGCACGGCTTTATTGCTTATCTTTCTCACAAGCCTTGCAAAAAGAGACGAGTTAATCATGGAAGCTTCATCTATCAGTACAACGGAGAATGGAAAATGGTCTCTATCTTCAAACTTTACCAAAAGAGATTGAATTGTTGCACTTTCATAACCTGTTGTATCGGCAATTCTCTGCGATGCTATGCCGCTTAAAGCACATGTCATTATCTCTTTTGCATCATATCTTGTATTTAACAAATCCAGTATCGTTTTTGAAGTTGTGCTCTTTCCGGTTCCTGCATATCCGACTAAAAAAAGGAGTGATGCACCTTCATTAATCTTTTGAACTGCCTCTTTTTGCTGTTCTCCAAGCTGTAATTCACTCTCTTTTAAAAATTCATCCAAATTACCGACTAAACCGCCACTGTCTTTTTTAGCCCGCTCTATAAACGTGTCATACAGATACTTTTCAGAGTCATAAAGCCTAGCCGGAGAGACTCTGTTATTTTTCATAATAACTATACTCTGCTCACTGACTCTCTCTATGAGTGCAGCTTCATAAAGGTAGTTTTTGTCACTAAACCCAAGAAGCTCATTGAGCCCATCAAACAGAATCTCTTTTGCCACACAGCTGTTTCCCTGCTGTTCACAATAGTTTAAAAGCACATAATCCATAGCGGAACTTATGCGGTTGTCATTTTCTGGAGTAACTCCCATTTTAAGTGCCAACTCATCTGCCCTTTTAAACCCTATAGAGTTTATTGAGGTCAAAATATATGGATTGTTTTTTATCTTAGTGCAAGGTTCATCTACGTCTTTCATAGCAGTTGAGATTGTTATAAGCAAAGCCTGAGATACATCATAAGGGCTTAAAAACTCGCCAAGTTTTCTCATGGAGCGAAATTTTTTCCAAGACTCTTGAATCTTCTTTAATCTCTTCTCTTTTATCCCGTTAAACTCCAATAGTTTTTCTATGTCATTGTCCAAGATTTCAATGAGCTTCTCATTTCCAAAATGCTCAATTAGTTCAGCGGAGAGCTGTTTGGTAAAACCTTTAACAATTTTATTTAAAAAGAAAAATAGTTGATTTTGATTTACTTTGATAGATTCAAATTTGAAGGTTTTTCCGTATTTTTTATGCTCTTCCCAGTAACCTTTTAAGGTTATAGCCGACCCTTTTATATGACTGACTTCGCTCTCATAGTAAGAGCCACTGACTTTTTCACCGCTTTTTAAAACCGCTATAAAAAAGCCCTCATCTTCAAAAAGTATTTTGTCTATTTGACCGATGAGCGTATCACTCAAGAACTAAGCCCTAACTCTCTCAATTCTCTCAGCTTCTTGTGATTTGTACAACTCTGCACACCCTTTTGATAGTTCACGGATTTTTAGGATGTAGTTTTGTCTCTCTGTTTGTGAGATAGCTTTTCTTGCATCGAGTACATTAAATGTGTTTGCTGCCATCATACACAAGTCGTAAGCCGGAAGAGGAAGCCCAGCCTCAATGGTGCGCAAACACTCTTTGCTTTTTGCATTAAACTCAGCAAACAGCATCTCAACATCTGCGACTTCAAAGTTGTACTTCGAAAACTCTATTTCACTCTCTTTGTGCACATCTTTATAGTAAGTTTTTCCGTGTACATTTTCATTCCAAACGATATCAAAAATATTATCAACACCCTGCAAGTACATGGCAAGTCTCTCTGTTCCGTAAGTTATTTCAACGGCTACGGGATTGCATTCTATCCCTCCTACCTGTTGAAAATAGGTAAACTGAGTCACTTCCATTCCGTTGAGCCAAACTTCCCAGCCAAGACCCCATGCACCGAGAGTAGGAGACTCCCAGTTGTCTTCTACAAAACGGATGTCATGTTGTGAGACATCAAGTCCCAAGTGCTCCAAAGATTTCAGGTAAAGCTCTTGAATATTGTCAGGTGATGGTTTTATAAGTGCCTGAAACTGATAGTAAGAACCGAGTCTGTTAGGATTCTCCCCATATCTTCCGTCAGTTGGTCGACGAGACGGTGCAACATAGGCAACGGACCATGGAGTTGAGTCTAGTGAACGAAGAAACGTAGCTGGATGAAAAGTTCCAGCACCTGCCGGAATATCATATGGCTGAACAATATTACACCCCTGCTTCATCCAAAATTCTTGTAATTTTAGTAGCATTTCGCTAAAAGTTATCATTTATTTACCCTAATCTATTTTATAATTTCGTAATTATACCAAGCTGAGTTAAAAGTTAGATTTATTAAAGTTTTTATGCCATTTTACAAACGATATCACCAATCTCTTTACCCAAAGAGTTGGCAACAACACTGCATTTTACTTTAAGTAAAAAGCAGATGTCTTTTCTGTGTGATGGACTCATGCACTCATAGTTACCCATCCCTTTTGAGATGACCAAGTCTACGCTGTCAAATAGCTCTTTTGAGTAGATATTTGCTCGGCTGTATGTAAATCCGGGTGTATTCACTCCGCTGTCTACAAGTTCGCAAAGCTCATCAAACCCGGCTTTTTTTGCCTCTTTTATCGTTACATCATTAATTATCGGATTGCCTCTAACCATATATGAAAATTTTACATGTGGAGACATCTCTTTAAGAGTTTCAATAAACAAATAATCAAATATATGCTCACCCACGTTATCGCCAATGACTAAAACTGTTTTTGATGTAGATAATTTTTCTTTTAATATATCAAAGTCATCATATGCGAAATCTGTTTCAAATATCTTATTTAGTTCATCCTCCAAATCAAACTCCACTGCAGCTGCCAAATCTATAACATTTCCGGCAACAGCAATTTTTGTTGCCGTTAAAAGCTTATTGTTTGAGGATAGTAGTCTGTTTTTTAGTAGTGGTATAAATGAGAGTGCTTTTTTTGTTGAGAGCTCTTTAACCTCATCGTAAAGGTCGGTTTTATTTGCAATTTCTGCAAGTTTTTCATAAACATAAGAGGCAATTTCCGGAGGGTTGTCTTTAAATGAGAACTCTTTACTCATAAGCTCAACCGTCGAAACCATTTCACTTGTCAGAGACTCAGACGCCTCTATAGCCTTTGCGACTCTGGCACTTTGATTTATTATGCAGCCAATACACTCTTTATCTATTGTCATATAATAAAGTTAATTTGTATGTTCATCTATTGCTTTGTTCCACATAAGTTTATATTTTCTTCTCATAAACTCAACTTCTTGCTGTGAAAGCTTAAGTTGTTCAGTTAAAGTTGCTATTGTTTTTCTATCTTCATCATAAAGTTCCTGCAAAGACCCAAGAGCCTCTCTTAAAAATTCATTTTCAGCTCTTACAGCGGTAAGAGTTTCGTCTTTGGCATCAAGAACTTTCTCATGAAGGTTAATGATAGTACCGATTGTTTTTTCCACAAACTGAGGCTGTACTAACATCTCATGAGTGTTACGAGCAGAGAGTTCTCTTAGCTGTGCAGGAACGACTTCACTTGACCCCTTAGATGGATCAATGTATCTAATCCCATCTTCTACTTTTAGAGTAAGTTTCCCTCTATCTGCCAACTCATCAATAGCTGAAATATCAAGCCCGGTAAGCTCCATATACTCTTCATCACTCATCCATTTCATTAATGCCCCTTTTTATAGAAACTACAAAGATATAATAGTTTCAATCTCCATAGAGTCCATCTCAACTTTTTTAGCTTTTGCAATTCTGTCTTCTTTTAATTTAATTGCTAACTCTTCATTATCTAGTGCTAATATCTGCATCGCTAAGTAAGCTGAATTAATAGCTCCAGCTTTTCCTATCGCTACAGTAGCAACTGGCATTCCAGCTGGCATTTGAACAGTTGAAAGAAGTGCATCAATACCAGATAGGGCAGATGCACTCATCGGCACACCAATAATAGGTTTGACTGTTTTAGATGACAAAACACCTGCCAAATGTGCGGCCATACCCGCCGCAGCAATGAATACCTGCGCCCCTTTTTTCTCTGCTGTAATTATATACTCTTTAGTTCTCTCTGGTGAACGGTGAGCAGAAGATATAATCATCTCATAACTAACTCCAAAAGCCTCAAGTGTATCTGAACATGATTTCATTACCTCGTAATCACTTTTACTGCCTATAACAATTGAAACAAATTTCATTTAGCTTTCCTTATATTTATTATTTCGAGATTATAGCACACCAAAGACATGCTACATTTATATTCACTTCTTTGGTTGAGTCCCCATGTCTTCACTTGATGGAATTCTTAAAAAGGTATAGGCTGGAAGCTTTGTAGGCAGAGTTATAGGGTTTACATTTCCGCTATGAACTTCTTCCCACACTTTTTTATTTTCTGCAAGTAGCTGCTTTAGCTTTAAGTAAGTTCGTCCATCTCTCTCATATGTAGTGCCTATTTCATTATCTACAATTTCTACATATGAATTTAGCGGAGCTACAATTTCAAGTTCATCATTTGGTAAAGTCTTATACTTACATAAAAAGTGAGTTCCTTCTTCATTAACAATTCCACTTACTTGGTGTGTACCAAGTTGCATACTAAAATCCAAACTTTGTGTATCGTGTTTTTCAAATGGACGCGATACCAAATAAGCATCTGTATATCCACGATTTTGAAGAGATTGCAGTTCATATTGATATTTATCATTATTAACTCTATCTTCGTAATAATCATCTATTGCCATTCTGTAAGCTTTTGCTGTAACAGCTGCATAATATGCTGTTTTTGTACGACCTTCAACTTTAACTGAATCAACAACACAACTATCTAATATCTCTTTCATATGAGATGCAAGATTTAAATCTTTTGCATTCATAATATATGTACCGACTCCATCATCCTCTTCTAGTTTAAAAAGAGTTCCTGTTTCTGGATTTGCTGCATACATCTCATAAGGAAATCTACAATCATTAGCACAGCTTCCACGATTAGGAACTCTACCGCTTTGAAGAGTAGATATAAGGCATCTGCCGCTGTATGCAAAGCACATAGAGCCATGAACAAATACTTCCAACTCTAAATCTGGAAGCTCTTTTTTTATCTCTTTTAAATCTTTTAATGAAATTTCACGAGCTGTTATTATGCGAGTAGCTCCCATATCATAGTAGACTTTTGCATCTAGAACATTCATTACATTAGCTTGAGTTGAAAGGTGTATAGGCATATCTGGTGCTAACTCGTGAGCAAGTTTTAAAACTCCAGGAGTTGCAACTATAAAAGCGTCAGGCTTAAGTTTTGCCATTGCTAAAATATGTTTCTTTAATAAATTAAGCTGAGAGTTAAAAGGGAATCCGTTTATAGTAACATATACTTTTTTGCCCCTTGCATGAGCGTAAGCTATCCCCTCTGCAAACTCTTCCATACTAAACTCTTTACCTGAGCGAATACGAAGAGAGAAGTGGCTAACTCCACCATAGACAGCATCTGCACCAAAGTCAAAAGCAATTTTTAATTTTTCAAGTGTCCCTGCAGGAGATAGAAGTTCTACTTTTTTCATTTACTTCCGAACTGCTCCAAAAGTGCCTCGATTTCATCCATTGAAGCTATATCATTATGCGTATCACCAACAATATGCTGAGCAGAAGATACTCTTTTCTCATCCTCGATTTTACATTCAAAAAGAGAGTTCATATATCGTGATAGCGCTCTCATAACATTTATAACACGCTCAATTTTTTGGCGATGGATATCTTGATACTGCATGATATCCATAACGCTCATTATAGCATCACCACTATTTTGAAGTGTTTCTACAGCCTCAATTGTGTCATTTAGTGCGGATTCATTTTTCTCTAATTGTATTTTAAAAGCTTCGACATCCGGAAATTTTTCACTAAGTTTGGTAAAAAGTTCAATATTGCTGTTTAACACTTCCATAACATTATTGACATTTTCTTCTTTTGCCATCAGCTCATTACTGACACCTTCAATAATATCAAAAATTTCACTAGCCTTTTCTTCACTCTCTTTTGTTACATTATCCAGCTGATGAACCATTTTATTCTCATCAGTCGCCGGTAAAGGCCAATGGTGAGCGGTCTCTTCACTGTACCCTAGTGGCTTATCATCAGTTTTAACAGATTTTTTTTCTATTACCTGCTCTTCTTCGACTTCAATCTCTTCGGCTTCATCAGTAAGTTCTGAGGCATCTAAATCATCAATATCTTCGTTCATCAAAGCATCTAATTCTTCTTGTGTCATACAATCTTCTCCGTCTACATAAAATTAGTTAAATTTAATATTTGTCACTATAATATCATAAATAATCTATAAATAGAGAAAAAATGACAGTTGATTTACACAACCACACAAAACTTTGTAATCATGCGGATGGTGAAATTTTTGAATATATTGAAAAAGCAATAAAGTGCAATATAAAATATTTTGGATTTTCAGACCATGCCCCAATGAGTTTTGATCCAAAATATCGGATGAGTTTTGAGCAAATGAAAACCTATGAGTCTGATGTATTAAAAGCCAAAGAGAAATATAAAAACAAGATAGATATACTCATCGGTTACGAGGTTGATTATCTTGTAGGTCATATGGACAAAAGAATATTAAGTGCAAATGTTGACTATCTTATCGGTTCTGTCCATTTTATCGATGAGTGGGGATTTGACAACCCTGAATTTATAGGTAACTATAAAAATCAAGATATAGATGAGATCTGGCAAAAATATTTTAATGCAATAAGAGACATGGCAAAAAGTGGACTATTTGATATTGTGGGACATTTAGACCTCATAAAAGTATTTAAATTTATGCCAAAAAAAAATATTGTCTCTATTGCCAAAGAAGCACTCCAAGCTATAAAAGAAGCAGATATGAGCATAGAAATAAACGTAGCCGGACTGAGAAAACCTATTGCAGAAGCTTATCCGTCATTGTCTCTTTTAAAAGAAGCTTACAAACTTGATATTCCAATTACTTTTGGTTCTGATGCTCACAATCCTGAGCAAGTTGGACTATTTAGTAATGAAGTCATAGAAATGACAAAAAGTGTTGGCTACACAAAATGTGCAATTTATAGAGCCAGACAAAGAGAGTTTATTATTTTTTAAACTTTTTAAAAGTTATGATTTATTTTATACTTATAATATAAAGCAGTTATAAAGATTTAGACTTGTATAATGTTCGTAAATAAAAATTATTAAGGAAATAACAATGGGTAAATACATAGAATTAACAGGTTCAGACTTTGAAGCAACTTTAAGTGAAGGTGTGTCTTTAGTAGACTTCTGGGCACCTTGGTGTGGACCTTGTCGTATGATAGCTCCTGTAATCGAAGAGTTAGCTGAAGATTTTGACGGAAAAGCTAAAATCTGTAAAGTAAACACTGACGAAGAGCAAGATATTGCAGTTAAGTTTGGTATCCGTTCTATTCCTACTATTATGTTTTTCAAAAATGGTGAAATGGTAGACCAAGTTGTTGGTGCACAATCCAAAGCTGCATTAGCTGAAAAAATAAACGCTCTTTTAGCGTAATTGTAAAAAGATTAGATTAGTGGCAAAGGGAGGCAGAAGCCTCTTTTCACTCTCTACTCTTCTCGCATCTTTTTTTGGCGCGGCTATGATAGCCGCTGCCTTTGCATACTTCAACTACAAATTTTCTGAATATAAATTTATTGATTTCAAAGAGTGGGTTTTTTATGAAAAAAAAGATATATTTACTCCAAAACAGGATAAATATGTTGTAATTTTTTATAGTTCCAAAGAAAGAGATGTCGTAGAGCAGTTATCCGAGATAGAGTTGAATCTTCCTGTTATTGCAATAGATTATTATAATGAAGCATTTTCAAATTCAAAAAATACAACATTTTTGAGAGCTGGAACAAAAACAAGCCTTAGTTTTATTCAAAGATTTAATATATATGAATCCCCAACTATTTTTTTTATCAAAAAACATAAAGAATCTATTTATAAACAAGATAGTATGATACGAAAATTAGATAATTTAAAAGAGTTATCAAAACAAGTAGATTTACTTTAAAAAATAGGAATATTTATGATACTGGATTGTGCAATTATCGGCGGTGGACCTGCAGGACTTACTGCAGGATTATACACCACACGTGGTGGTTTAGAGAATGTAACAATGTTTGAAAAAGGGATGCCAGGTGGTCAAATCACTTCAAGTAGTGAAATAGAAAATTACCCTGGAGTAACCGGTGAAATCACAGGTATGGATTTGATGATGCCGTGGCCTGAGCAATGCCAAAAATTTGGACTTAAACATGAAATGGTAGAAGTAAAACGTGTCACAAAAGATGGAGATATTTTTAAAATTCATAAAGAAGACGGAAGCATAACTGAAGCACATAGTGTTATTATTGGCACTGGTTCCTCTCCTCGTCGTGCAGGTTTTGCCGGAGAAGATGAATTTTTTGGAAAAGGGGTAAGCACATGTGCAACATGTGATGGTTTTTTCTATAAAGGAAAAGAGGTTGCTGTTGTTGGTGGTGGTGACACAGCCTTAGAAGAGGCACTTTATCTTGCTAAAATATGTTCTAAAGTTTATTTAATTCACAGGCGAGATACTTTCCGCTCGGCTCCAAATACAGTTGCTAGAATTAAAAAAACAGAGAATATTGAGCTGGTTTTAAACTCAGTTCCGCACGAGGTATATGGTGATGCCATGGGTGTTACTGGGCTTCGTGTTAAAAATAAAAATGGTGAAATTAGGGACATTAAAGTTCCCGGAGTTTTCACCTTTGTGGGAAATGATGTAAATAATCAAACTCTTATTCAAGAAGATGGCAGCTTTCTTTGCGATGTGAATAAATCTGGTGAAGTTATAGTTGATATTAGCATGAAAACTTCTATTGACGGACTTTTTGCAACCGGTGATATGCGCATAGCAGCCCCAAAACAGGTTGTCAGTGCAGCAGGAGACGGTGCTGTTGCAGCTCTTCAAGCTATCTCATATGTAGATGAGAAATTACACTCTTAGAAAACAAAATTAAGGAATATATTTATGGTAAAAGTTGGTGTTTTTGGTGCAAATGGTAGAGTTGGAAAACTAATAATAGATGATTTAAAACTTACTAGTGACATAAGTCTTAGTTCCGTATATGTACGTAATAACTTAAATTTCACTATTGACCCTTCTGTTTTAGTAACCACAGATATCAAATCATTTTTGAATGGGTGTGATATTATTATAGATTTTTCTCTCCCTGAGGCCTGTGAAACACTCCTTGAAGAGTGCCTAAAAACACCAAAGCCATTAGTAATAGGCACTACTGGGTTAAGTGCTCATCAATTAAATCTTCTAAAACAAGCAAGTGAAAAAATGCCTGTTTTATACGCTACCAATATGTCTTTAGGAGTAGCACTTTTAAATAAACTTGTCTATCAGGCATCCGCTGCACTTGATGGTTTTGATATTGAAATAGTTGAGATGCATCATAAGCATAAAAAAGATGCTCCAAGTGGTACTGCGCTAACTTTGGGTGAGTCTGCGGCTCGTGGTCGTGGTCTTGATTTAGACAAAGTTCGAGTCAGTGGAAGAGATGGTAACATTGGTGAGCGAAGTGAAGATGAAATAGCCGTTATGGCACTTAGGGGTGGAGATATTGTTGGTCGTCATACGGTTGGATTTTACAATGATGGTGAATTTATAGAACTAAACCACACAGCAACCTCAAGGAATACATTTTCAAAAGGTGCAATCAGAGCTGCTACCTGGCTAGCAGACAAGAAAGCAGGGCTTTACTCAATTTCTGATTGTTTAGAGTTGTAAAATCAACAAAGTTTTACCTTTGGTTCAGTATAATTCCATAATTATTTTTCTAGGAGAAAAATGTGCGAGAAGATATTAATGAGAAATGTGCTGTTGTTGGGATTTTTGGTCATGAAGAGGCTTCTAAGTTAGCTTATTTTTCACTACATGCTCTTCAACATCGTGGTCAAGAAGCAGCTGGCATAAGCTCTTCTGATGGAGAGAAACTTCATACTATCAAGAAACGTGGTTTAGTTATGCGTGTTTTTGATGAGGCTAAATTAAAAACTCTTAGTGGCTCTAGCGCAATAGGTCATACCCGCTATTCAACAGCGGGGGATGACTCTATACTTGATGCACAGCCCGTCTTTGCAAGATATGATCTAGGTGAGATGGCAATTGTTCATAATGGAAATTTAACCAATGCAGAAGAAGTTCGTAATAAACTTATTGAAAAAGGTGCAATTTTTCAAACATTTATGGACACAGAAAATCTTATTCATCTTATAGCCAAAAGTGAAAAAAAGAAACTCCTAGATAGAATTATAGATGCTGTTGGGAGAATAGAGGGTGCTTTTTCACTTGTATTTTTAAGCAGGACAAAAATGTTCGCAATGCGAGACCGCTTTGGATTTCGTCCATTAAGTCTAGGAAAATTACCAAATGGTGGCTACATAGTAGCAAGTGAGAGCTGTGCTTTTGATCTTGTCAGCGCTGAATTTGTAAGAGATGTTGAGCCAGGTGAACTTTTAATTTTCGAAGACGGCAAAGAGCCAAAAAGTATAAAAGTTTTTGAGCCAACTCCTAAACACTGTATTTTTGAGTATGTATATTTTGCTAGACCCGATTCTAAAGTTTTTGGTCAATCGGTTTATCAAACTAGAAAAAACATGGGAAAAGAACTTGCACATATCAAACCGGTTGAGGCTGATATAGTTATACCTGTACCAGATGGTGGTGTTCCTGCCGCTATTGGTTATGCGCAGGAGAGTGGGATACCATATGAAATGGGCATAATGAGAAATCATTATATTGGCCGTACATTTATTGAACCTACACAAGAGATGCGTGACTTAAAAGTAAAAATGAAACTTTCACCCATGACAGATATAATTAAAGGCAAAAGAGTAATTGTTGTTGATGACTCGATTGTGCGTGGAACAACATCAAAAAGAATTGTCAGGATGCTAAAAGAAGCAGGTGCGATAGAGGTTCATATGAGAGTTTCTTCTCCTCCAACAACTGACCCTTGCTATTATGGAGTAGATACACCAAATAAAGATAAGCTCATTGCAGCAAATATGACTATAGATGAAATATGTAAGTTTATAGAAGCTGACTCACTAGCTTATTTAGATGGTCCAGCTCTTTTAAGAAGTGTAAACACCAAAGAAGACAACTACTGTACAGCTTGTTTTACTGGCGATTACATAGTTTAGAGTTTATGAATCAGATTTATACCTTTGGCAACTACTTAAAATCTAAGTTTAATAGCAGAATCTACAAAGTTGGTATTAACATCTCTGGCTTCACATGTCCGAATATAGATGGAACAGTTGCCAAGGGTGGCTGTACTTTTTGTGAAAACGATTCCTTTAGTGCAAGCAGTGGTGAAACACAGGAGCTAAAAGGTTTTTATCTAAATCTAGCTTCAAAAGATAACCCAAACCTTCAAAAACAGCTTGAACAACTTGAATATCAGTATAACGCAATCAGCAAAAAACAAGCAAACGAATATGGTGCCGAAAAATTTCTCGTATATTTTCAATCTTTTACAAATACATATGCCCCTTTTGAAACACTAAAAACACTTTACGACAAAGCCCTCTCGTTTGAAAATGTAGTAGGACTAAGTATTGGTACTCGCTCTGACAGTATTACAGAAGAAACACTTGATTATCTCGTAGAGCTAAACAAAGATAAAGAGATATGGATTGAGTTTGGAATTCAATCTGTATATGACGAAACATTAGAGAAGATAAATCGTGGTCATAGTAGCAATAATGTTAAAGAGTGGATTTTAAAATCAAAACAAAAGGGTCTAAATGTTTGTGGACATCTTATCTTTGGATTGCCTGATGAAACTAAAGAGATGATGCTTGAGACCTCAAAAGCTGCTTATGAATGGGGTATAGATTCTGTTAAATACCACCCGCTGTACGTGGTTAAAAAAACTGCTTTAGCAAATGATTTTATTAAGGGGAAATTTACTCCAATTAGTGAAGATGATTATCTTGATGTTTTAGTTAAATCAATTAAAATGAAACCTGAACATGTGTCAGTACAAAGAGTAACAGCTGGCATTAATGACAACTCTCTACTTTCACCAGATTGGTGCAGAGACAAAAATACTCAAATTAAAAATATAAATAGAGCGCTTAAGCCTTTAAATCTTAAATATTAGTGCGCATAAATTTTTGTAAACTGTGACGTACTTCTAAAGTATGGTGGATAATCTAAATATACTCTAAACTCTCTAGCTTCACCAGCCTTTAAATTTTTAGCAACTATAAATTCTTCTTTCACTTGCTGAGGCTTGTATAATACACCTGCCCCTCCTGAGAAAAAATCAAAAAAACCACTAGGGCTGAAAAATGAACCTGCCTTTACATTTCCTGTTACATGACCTTTATTGACAAGCTTTATTTCAAAAATCACTTCACCAACTTCATGCTTACCCTCATTTTTAACTATGCCACTATACATAATTTTTTCGCTACTCAGCATTCTTTTGTTGTCCAACCTGTATAGTTTTACAATTTTTGTATACTTGTCAACTGCCACAACTGAAAATCCGGCTAAAAGTACTGAAATAAGAGATGCGGATATAATCATAGGGAATCTTAACTTTGATTGATCCTGTTTAAATGCAGCATACACACCACTCAAAAATATCAAAAATATCAAAGATAAAACAATAAAATGCCAATAGTTAAACAGAGTAATCATCTGCAGGTTGCCTCCACCGAAATATTGTAATCATTTGAATAAGTAAAAGGCTCCAATATAATTTTCAATTCTCTCTCTTCACCTTTTAAAATATCATACTCTAAAATCGACATTTTCATCAATGGCTTAAATGTAAATATATAATCCTTTATGGAATTGCCACTTACTTTATATGCGCTAGCGCTTATTTTACAATTTACAAAATCAAAATTTGAGTTATTTTTAACTGTTGCATAAACAACTACTGCTTGAGAAAAGGTTAATTTTTTTTGGCTAATAAATGAAGTGACATTGCTGAACAAATATTCGTGCATTTTAGAATAACCCAAAGTTGACCCAACTAGAAGTATAAAAAAAGCTAAAGAAATTAAAACAATTGCTTTAGTAGCTTTCTTTCTTAAAATCAAACCTAATATGAAAAGAAGTATAAAAAGTGCAAAAATCACACTAAATAGAATGTAATCATATATGATTAATTCATCTATAAAAGTGTTTATCATGCTATTCATAGTCTATTTATTTCTCGAGTTTTTTTCAAATATACCACTCATGTTAAATCTTCTAGCGAGTTCTTGTTTTATTCTATCTGGAGATATATTTTTAGCAGCTAGTGCGACTAACATATGGTAAGTTAAATCTGCTGCTTCATATATCATCTCTTTCTCATCATTATCTTTATATGCAAAACTAAACTCACCAGCTTCTTCTACAACCTTTTTCAAAATCGTATTTTCACCTTTGCTCAAAAGTTTTGCAGTCCATGACGATTCAGGGTCTGCGTTTTTACGCTCCTGGATTGTATGATAAAGTGTGTCTATTACTCCGTAAAGAGCTTCACTGCTCACTACAACTTCAGAGTTTGCTTCACCTGATTCAAGTTCAGTAAAAAAACAAGAACGACGACCAGTATGACAAGCCACTCCCTCTTGAGTCACTTTTATAAGAAGAGTGTCACTGTCGCAGTCAATATTAAAAGAGTGTATCTTTTGAATATGTCCACTGCTCTCGCCTTTTTTCCAAATACGCTGTTTTGAACGGGAGAAGTAGTGTGCTATTTTTGTTGTGAGGGAGAGTTCTAAGGCTTCTTTGTTCATATAAGCCATCATTAGAACTTCGTTATTTTGTATGTCCTGAACTATTACTGGCAGAAGATCACTCTTTTGCCAGTCAACTCTATTTACTATCTCCTGCATATCTACTGAGCCGTAGTTCTCTGCTTGGCATCTTTCATATCAACCCAAATATTCGGTGTTGAACCGCCAGGTGTCAAGAATATTTTAGCATCTCTGTTCTCTCTAAGAGCATCGTTAAACTGACCTTGAACCTTCATCTGCTCTAGTTGTAACAACTGAGTAGTTAATGATTTTGAAATAAGAATATTTGCTTTAGCTTTTGCATCTGCTTCAATTGTAACAGCATCCGCAATACCTTGTGCTTCAATTCTAGCTTTTTGAGCCATACCTTCTGCTTCTGCTGCACGCTTAAAAGCTTCTTGCTTTGCACGTTGAACATCCTGCTCTGCTTTTTGAACCTCTTGCTTTGCAACTTGAACACGCTCAATCTGCTCTTTTACCTTGCTAGGTAGTCCTATCTCACGAAGTTGCACAGACTGAAGGTCAGCAGGTGAATTTTTAAGACCTGTTACACTATCTCTAACAGCCTTATCAATCTCTTGAGCTATTTGATTTCTAAGTTGTGGAAGTGATTCTGCATCATATTTACCGACAACATTACGAACAACATCTCTTACAACAGGATTAATAATTTTGTCTTCCCAAGAAAATCCCCAGTTAGAGATTGTTTGAGCTGCAAACTGTGAGTTAAGTCTGTACTGTACTGTAAGTTCAATAGAGACCGGAAGACCACGTTTATCAAGAACTGTAATCGCAGGCTTAACGTTAATACCAGCTGCATTTCCACCGCTTGCTTCTATCTGCGAAGCATAGTTGATAATACGAACTTTTGTATCTACAATGTAAACTTTTTGAATTACTGGGACAATAAAGTGTAATCCAGGAAGAAGTGCTTGATCTTGGTATTTACCGTTTGTACTTAAAATTCCGCGCTCACCCTCTTGAATAATTGTAAAAGGTTTTGCCAAAACAAGTAAAATAACTACCGCTATTATAAAATAGATTATTCCAGATTTAGCACCCATATTAAAATCAAGCTTTGGCATTTGAGGACCACCGCCCCCTCCTCCGCTATTTCCGCTACTAGGCTTTTTAAAACCGCCTTCTTCGCTCTTTTTTTTGTTGAAATAGTCATTCATATCTGATGCCATATATATATTCTCTTCTTTCATGTAAATTTTCCTTATAAAATTCTGCTTCTAAAGAAGCAAGCTTTAGTCGCCACAGCGGCGCAAGCGAAGTAAAGGAAAATAATTCCCTTTACCGACTTAATCAATATATGTTAAATAATGCTCGTATTTTTCATTACGACCAAAAACAATATCAAAGTACGAACTTTGTATTTCTTCTGTGTATACACCACGAGAACCGCAACCAATCTCTCTTGCGTCTATCATTCGAACCGGGGTAATCTCAGCAGCAGTTCCTGTTAAAAATGCCTCATCTGCAATATATACTTCTTCTCTTGTAATACGTCGGCGTTCTACTTTTAAACCCATATTTTCTGCCATCTCTATAACGGTTTTTTGAGTTATTGATTCAAGTGAATTATCATTTGGTGGAGTTATAAGTACACCATTTTTGACCATGAAAAAGCTAGCTCCGCTTGCTTCTGCAACATAACCTTGATCATCAAGCAGAAGTGCCTCATCATACCCGCAGTCAACAGCTTCGTATTTTGCCATTTGTGAGTTTAAGTAGTTTGCTGTTGCTTTTGCTTTACCCATGTTTGAGGTATTTGCAGGTCTTGTCATAGAAGCAATCTTAAGCTTAATACCTTTTCTCATACCCTCTTCACCGAGATAAGCGCCCCACTCCCAAGCAGACATAACAGTCTCAACTGGTGCATTTTTATGATAAACACCCATAACACCGTAACCCAAAAATGCGAAAGGACGAATATATACATTGTCTCCTGTAAACTCGTTTTTTCTTACTAACTCTATTTGAGCTTGGTTCATCTCCTCAACAGAGTAAGGGATATCAATAAGAGTCATTTTAGCAGACTCTTTAAGTCTTTTAGTGTGGTCATTCAAACGAAAAATAGCGTACCCTTTTTCAGTCTTGTAAGCTTTAGTCCCTTCTATTACGCCATTTCCATAATGCAAGGTGTGCGACAGTACATGTACTTTAGCATCTTCCCAAGCTACAAACTCACCGTTCATCCAAATATATTTGGCTGCATCCATTATTTCTCTCCAATAATTATTACATTTAAATTATTGACATTCTATCTAAAATGCTGTTTATATTGAGTTAATTGCTATTTTTGTATTGCTGTTTATATTGAATAATAAATTTAATAAACTAAAGTTTTTGGAGTTTAAATTCTGCATGTAGAAAATTTATAGAGCCAAAAGAGGCTCTAAGAGGAGAGTAAAATTACTGTGTGGTTTAGAAAAAGAATTGAGTAGTTATTTTCATTTTCTCAACATCTTTGTCTCCTGTACTTGCACCGTACTCATCTTTTTGGTACATAAAACCAGCTTTTATTGAGTTACCTTTTAAGTACCAGTTAACACCGGCCATTTTTGATGTAAATTTATAATCTTCACCGGCAGCAGAATCTTCAAATTTATCCCAGCTCTCATATCTCACAAATGGAGCTATATATCCCAACTCTGGCATAACATACTCACTAAGTACATACCAACCAGATGATTTTCCAGTTTCAATATCATCATTATTTTCATCAGAACCCCAAGTTTTAACAACATCATCAAATTTGAAGTACTCGCCTTGAATCATAAAGTTTTTATAGTGAGCAGACATCTCAAGGTTGATAAGTTTATTATTTAAGTCAACCGTTCTAGTGTTCTCATCAGAACCATCAGAAAGTCTTTTTATACCTGTTGCCTTAATGCTAGGAACAGCCCAGTATGCAGCACCAAAAGAGAAGTGTTTACCTACACCAAAGTATGTTTCTGTTTTTGAAGTCTCTTCCCAGCCGTCAAATGGAGATAATAGAATTTTACCACCGTAGAAAAAGCTTTGTTCAGTTATCTCTGATGTTTTTTTACCTTTTGCATCTAACAAAGAGGTTTCTTCTGTTGCATCACCAAAAGCCAATTGGTAGTGAACTTTTTTATTTAAATCTCCATAAACCTGTGCATTTGTACCACGGCGATTGTGTGAGATAAATTGTGCCGCAGCATCTGCAACTGCAGGGCGGTCATAAGCGATTGTGCGAGCCGATTTTATAGTTTCAGTACGTGAAACATCGATTTTTGCGCGGAAAAGTTTAAAGTTTACCAAAGACGAACCGAAAGGTTTTTTGATTTGAACATATGCATCACCAACGTTAAATTCATTCTCACCACTTTGTTGGTAATTTGCTTTATCGTTTCTAACGTCCATTACAAAAGAAGTCCATTTGTTAAAACCAGCTGCAACCTCAAAACGAACACGACGAAGGTATGCATCATTTATACTTGTGTCAGTTTTTGAAACATCATTATAATCAGTCTCTACATTTTCAAAAGTACCCTGAATACGAACACCAGCTTTTAGCCACATGTCAGAATTATCATCTGCTACAAACTTCATATTGATATGTGTTTGTTTACCATAAAGAAAATCAGGAGATTTTTCATCTACAATAGTTATTTTGCTAACATTTGATTTACTCTCATTAGTCATTTCAAAAGCTTTACGACCCTCAGCAGGTGTAGTAAACAGTTGACCTTTGTCATCTACATAAAATTGTGCAGCACTTAAGCTAACTGAACCAATTGCTAAAACCGCCATTGTTGAAAGAACTATTTTTTTCATTATTTGTATTTCCCTTGTTTTTTGTTGATAGAATTATAAAATAGTTTGGTTACATAATGATTACAGCTATGATACTATAATAAGGTAGTTTTAGAGTAGTGTTTATGAATACATATAAAGGAGGATTCTTGCAATCAGTAGTTACAAGAATCATAGGAGAATACATGTGGTTCTTATAATCAGTAGTTATAAGAACCTTAGGAGAAGAAAATGAAATTTAACTATTGAACCCTCTGAATAATTAGCTATTAGACTCTGGATCAAGTCCAGAGTGACGGAACTATCGTCATTCCAAGCTTGACTTGGAATCTAGTTTATGAATTAATCAGAGGTCTCTATTATTATTTGATATTAGAAGCCCAATACTCCCTAATCATATTTTTTGTATCTTCAGGAAGAGGAATATAACCTAACTTTTTAGCAGATTCGTCACCATTTTTAAAAGCATAGTCATAAAACTCTATTGTTTTTTTATTCATCTCAGATTTCTCAGTCGCTAGTAAAATAAATGTTGCTGCAACAATAGGGTAAGAAGTATCGCCTGGTTGTAGAGCTAACATCGCATAGAAGTTATCCTCTTTTGTCCAACTTGCATATTTTGCAGCAGCTTTAAAGTTATCTTCATTTGCTACAACCCACTTACCACTCGCAGTTTTAAGCACGGCAGCTGATAGCTTATTGCTCTCTTTATACGCATTTTCAATATAACCGATAGAGTAAGGAGTTTGCTTAATTAAGTTTGCAACGCCCTCGTTACCTTTTCCGCCGATACCAACAGCCCAGTCAATTGCTTTACCAGTTCCATAAGTATCTTTCCAGTTTTTAGAACTTCCACTTAGGTAATAAGTAAAGTTAAAAGTAGTTCCTGAACCGTCCGAACGGTGAACAACAGTAATTTTTTGGTTTGGCAGCTTAAGAGCTGTATTGCTAGCAGCGATTGCGGAATCATTCCACATAGTGATTTTCCCCGCAAAAATATCTGCAACAACTTCATTGCTTAACTTTAATGTCTCATCTGCAATACCATCAATATTAAATGCTATAACAATAGAACCGATAACTGCCGGAAACTGTAAAAGTTTTGCCTCTGAGAGTTTTTTAGAGTTTAACGGTTTATCAGACGCACCAAAATCTACAATTCTTTTTGTAATTTGCTTGATTCCGCCACCTGAGCCAATTGACTGGTAGTTTACACTATTTTTTGTATCTTTTTTATAGTTGAAAGCCCAATCATAATAAAGAGGAGCTGGAAAAGATGCACCTGCACCATTGATTTTATCTGAAGCGAATGACGTACTTACGGAAGCAGCTGCAACAAGTGCAACTAAAGCTAATTTTTTAAACATTTTCGTACCTTTTGTTTTATTAAGATACGAAATTATAAATGCGAAAGGTTACATGTAGATTACCAAATTGAATAGTTTAAACTATTTTTGTAACCTACATGTAATAAACTTACTTTTTAAGTGAAAACTTAAACTCTTTTTCCATTGCAATAGCTTCATCTCGACCATAAATTATAATCTCTTTATCTACTGCAATATTTTTTGCTTTTATTTTATCCGGATAATCGACAAAGTTCAGAATATGTTTTATGCAGTTAATTCTAGCTTTTTTCTTGTCATCACTTTTTACAATCGTCCATGGTGCTATTTCTGTATGGGTAGCACTCAGCATCATGAATTTAGCCAAAGAATACTCATCCCATAATTTTTGAGACTCCATATCAACAGGTGAAAGCTTATATTGCTTCAGAGGGTCTGTCTCTCTAGCTTTAAATCTTTTTGCCTGTTCATCTTTGGATACAGAGAAATAGAATTTAAATATTTTAATATCTTCATCAACTATCATATCTTCAAATTCAGGTGCATCTTTTAAAAATTTATGATGTTCTCTCTCCGTACAAAACCCCATAACAGGCTCAACCATCGAGCGGTTATACCAACTTCTGTCAAAAAGGACTATCTCCCCGGCAGATGGCAGATGTTGCACATATCTTTGAAAGTACCACTGAGAGCGCTCTCTATCACTCGGCTTCTCAAGTGCAACCACTCTCGCACCCCTTGGGTTTAGATGCTCAGTGATTCTTTTTATAGTGCCACCTTTGCCCGCTGCATCACGACCCTCAAAAACCATCAAAACCTTAAGCCCTGTGTCTTTTACGTGATTTTGAAATTTCAAAAGTTCAACTTGTAAAGTAGCCAACTCCTCTTCGTAGGCTATCGTCTCCTCTTTTTTCCAGATCCGAACTTTTCCGTCTTTGCTTTTTCTTCTATCTTTATCCTCTTTCCTTCTATCTTCGCCCTTTTCTCTTCTCTCTTGCTCTTTTTTATCTATTTTTTTCTCTTTCATAATCTCTCCTTTTAGCATTCAACAAAAGTATACTACTAAAATTCTTATCAATATCTTCAGCTGTATCTCAGTAACCAATTTGTAATCAAATCTACATAAAATTGCAAACTTTATAAAAGAGGAGCTGATTAATGAGTATTATCATTGATAAATTATTTGCAAATTTAAGTAAATTTATCGCAATTACAATATTACTGTTGGTTGCTTGGATTTTTACAGTTTTACTACAAAACTCTATGGCTTCAATCCAAGCATTTGGTTTTGACTTTATAACAGAGTCTAAATGGGCACCAAATTTAGGGAAGTTTGGTGCACTTCCTGCAATATACGGGTCTGTTGTTTCAACTTTTCTGGCAATGATTTTGGCAGTGCCATTGGCTATAGGCGTTGCAATATTCTTAAGCGAACTAGCACCTGCTCGTCTTAAATCACCGGTTGGTGTTTCGATAGAACTTTTAGCAGCTATCCCATCTGTTATCTACGGTATGTGGGGTCTGTTTTACTTTGTCCCTATTGTACGTGATGTCTTTGGCGGAATTGGTATCAGTATGCTTACAGCCGGAATTGTACTATCCATAATGATACTTCCATTTATGGCAGCAGTTACAAGAGATGCAATGAATACAACCCCTGATATTTTAAAAGAGTCAGCGTATGCACTTGGTGGAACAAAATGGGATGTTATAAAAGATATAATTATCCCTTACGCTAAAGCTGGAATAATCGGCTCGTTTATTTTGGCTCTTGGGCGTGCCATTGGTGAGACTATGGCTGTTACTTTTGTAATGGGTAATGTTCATAAAATATCTATGGATTTAACAGCACCTGCCACATCTATTCCAGTAACACTTGCAAACGAATTCACAGAAGCAGATACTGAACTTTACTACTCATCACTCTTTGAGCTTTCACTAATGCTACTAGTAATAAGTTTCACGATTATATCTATTGCGAAATTTTACTTTTTACGTAGAAAAAGGATTGCATAATGACTCATACTCAAAAAAGAATTCTTACAAATAACATTGTTATGGTTCTTTCCACTATGTCTGCAGTTATTGGGATAGGTTTTTTATTTTGGATTTTAGGTGTGTTAGTCTTAAATGGTGTTGATGCACTGAGCTGGAGTATCTTCTCTCATGAGGGAGCACCTCCAGGCTATGAAGAGAGTGGACTCAAACATGCACTTATTGGTCAACTTATGATTGTTAGTGTTGCAACATTTATTGGTGTTCCTCTTGGGATATTGGCTGGGACATACCTGAGTGAGTATGGCCAAAAATCAAAACTAGCAGAGACTATTCGTGACATATCTGACATTATGATGTCAGCACCTAGTATTGTAATAGGTGCTTTTGTTTATGCTGTAGTTGTAGTTCCCATGGGGCACTTTAGTGGTTGGGCCGGTTCAGTTGCGCTTACTATCATAATGCTTCCTATAATTTTAAGAACTACTGATGACATGTTGCAGCTTGTTCCATCCACACTCAGAGAAGCTGCTTTTGCTTTAGGCGCTCCAAAATACAAAGTAATTATTCAAGTTGTTTATCGCGGGGCAAAAGCTGGAATATTAACAGGTGTTTTACTTGGTGTTGCAAGGGTTGCAGGTGAGACAGCTCCTCTTTTGTTCACATCATTTAATGATAATTTTTTAAATACAGATATGAGTGAGCCAATGGCATCACTTACTGTTACTATGTATAACTATGCAACCAGCCCTTATGAAGATTGGCAAAAACTCGGGTGGGCTGCAGCATTTATTTTATCTATGTTCATTTTATCTCTAAATATAATTGGACGACTATTTTTATTAAAGAAAAAAGGGAAATAATGGCAACTATTGTTGATATAACTAAAGAAAAAGCGCTTGAGGTCAATAACTTTGAGTTTACTTATGCGGGAGTAGATGAGCCGAGTATAAAGACGCTCTCTATGCCCGTTGCAAAAAATAGCATTACCGCTCTTATTGGACCTTCAGGATGTGGTAAAACAACACTTCTTAGAAGTTTTAACCGAATGCACGATTTGTATCCAGGCAATAAATACAGTGGGGAAATTTTGTTTAAGAATAAAAATATTCTAACGAAAAATGAGGATTTGATTAACCTGAGAATTCAGATAGGGATGATTTTTCAAAAACCTACAGCTTTTCCTATGAGCATATTTGATAATGTTGCTTATGGAATGAGACTACAAGGTATAAAAAATAAAACGGAATTAAAAGACAGGGTTGAAAAAGCACTTAAAGATGCAGCAATTTTCAAAGAGGTCAAGGATAGACTAAAACACGACGCCAACGGACTCTCAGGAGGACAACAGCAAAGGCTTTGCATTGCTCGTGCTATTGCGGTTGAACCGGAAGTTTTACTCTTTGATGAACCTACCTCTGCCCTTGATCCTATCTCCACTGCCGGGATTGAAGAGTTAATAGTTGAGCTAAAACAGAGAGTTTCTATTATTATAGTTACGCACAACATGCAACAAGCTGCAAGAGTAAGTGACTATACAGGTTTTATGTATATGGGCGAGCTTATAGAGTTGGGTCTCACAGAAGAACTTTTCGTAACACCAAAAGAGAAACTTACAGAAGAGTACATAACCGGCAAATTCGGTTGATAAAAATTGCACTAGTGCAATGGGCCTCCTGCCGAAGGAAACTAAGTGTTAACGTAAGTAGCGGAATTACTTCCGATACTGTAACAAATAAATGAGAGGTTTCCTTTCATTTTACTAGGTACCCCTCGAGGGTGTGAAATAAAATTAAAGGAATTTATACATGTCAACAAAATACAATAATAAAATAGATGAAATCAGAGGTCTAATAGCCACTCTTTTAGAGAGCATTGTCTCAGCAAGCCAAATATCATTAAATTCTTTTATCCCAATCAGTCAAGATGGCTATAAGTTAGCCCTAGAAAAGCTAAATAATATTGAACTGCAGGGTGATACAATTGATAACGAGATTATAAAAACTTTTGCCCTGTTTGGTCCAGAAGCTGTAGAGCTACGCTCATTAGTTGCTTATTTAAAAATGACAAACGAAATAGTTCGCATTGGAGAGGGCACAAGAAAATATGCACGCAGAATGAGAGAACACTCTCAAAGCGATTGTAATCTAGAGCCTCTAAGTGCAACAATCTCACAACTTCACAAAAGTACAATCAAAGCATTAGAGTATATTTTAGAGTGCTTTAAAGATCTTGATACATGTAATATTGAAGATTATTATAGAAAAATAATGGTTGAAGAGAGTAAAAATGATGATATTTTTTCAATATTGGAAAAAGAGATAATGACAATAATCATAGAAGAAAAAGAGCTATCCCAAGAATATGTGAAAGTTTTAGGAACACTTAGAAAATTAGAGCGCTCATGTGACAGAAGTGTTAATATTGCCAACTTAATGATGTATGCAAAAAAAGGTGGAGAACTTAGTCTTTATAGATAATATAATAACTTTATGAAACAAATTAAGATATTGATTAAAATTTAATCAGCTATCCTTATTTTTATTAAATGTTATTAAGATATACTGCTAGGAATATAAATTCAGGAGATAATTAATGGGAAAATTTGTTAATAATACAGAAGAGTTTTTTGCTTTTTGTGAAGAGAATGATGTTCAGTTCGTAGATTTTAGATTTACAGACATTAAAGGTGCATGGCACCATGTTACATATAGAATGAGTGCTGTAAGTGCTGGACAACTTGAAGGTGGGTTACCATTTGATGGCTCATCGATTGATGCATGGCAACCAATCAATAAATCAGATATGCTTCTAAAGCCTGATGTTGGTTCTGCATTTTTAGACCCATTTACTGCTGATCCAACTATAATTGTTTTTTGTGATGTTTATGATATTTACAAGCACCAAGCTTATGAGAGATGTCCTCGTTCAATCGCTAAAGCGGCACTTGTACATGCTGAGTCTTTAGGTATTGCTGATGCTGCTTACTTTGGTCCTGAAAATGAGTTTTTTATGTTTGACAGTGTGACTTTTGTTGATAATATCAATGAAGCTGGTTATAAAGTAGATAGTGAAGAGGGTGGATGGAATTCAAACAATCCATACCCAGAAAATTACAATACAGGTCACAGACCAGGGACTAAGGGTGGTTACTTCCCAGTAGCTCCTACTGATAGTGCTGTTGACATTCGTGCTGAAATGATGCAAGTTTTAGAGCAAGTTGGTCTTGAAGTTATTTTAGGTCACCACGAAGTTGCTCAAGCTCAACATGAGATAGGTATTGTTTTCTCTGACATCATCGGTGCTGCTGATAATGTTCAAAAGTACAAATACGTTGTAAAAATGGTAGCTCACCTTAATGGCAAAACTGCTACGTTTATGCCTAAACCAATGTTTGGCGATAACGGTAACGGTATGCACGTTCATCAATCATTATGGAAAGATGGTAAAAACCTTTTCTATAAAGAGGGAAATTATGCAAATATTTCTGAAATGGGTCTTAACTATGTTGGTGGTATCTTTAAACATGCTCGTTCAGTTGCAGCGTTTACTAACCCAACTACAAACTCATACAAAAGACTATTACCTGGCTTTGAAGCACCAAGCGTATTGACTTACTCTTCTCAAAACCGTTCTGCATCTTGTCGTATCCCTTATGGCGCTGGAGAAATGGCAACTCGTGTAGAGATGAGATTCCCAGATTCAACTGCTTGTCCTTATTTGGCTTTCGCTGTTATGATGATGGCTGGACTTGATGGTATCCAAAACAAAGAGATTCCAATCGGTCCAATGGATGAAGATTTATATGAGCTTTCTCTTGATGAGATTCGTGAAAAAGGGATTCCTCAAATGCCTCACACACTTCGTGGTTCATTAGAGGCTCTTGTTCGTGACAATGAATTCTTAAAACCTGTGTTTACAGATGAGTTCTTAGATGCTTACAGACACTACAGATTTGAGAGAGATGTATGGCCTGATGAAGGTCGTCCAACTGCTTACGAGTTTAAAACAACTTACCAGTGTTAATCTAAAGCGGGGCATTGCCTCGCTTGTCTCTTTTTCTTTTTTCCTTTTTAAAATTCAGTTATAATCACATATTATGAAATCAAACCCTTTTATAAAACCATCAGTTGAAATAAAACGTCGTAAGAATCCGCAAGGTGAATACTCACACCTAAAAACTGCTGAGCTGCTTGACGCAGTTAGAGAGAGTGCTAACTCTACTTATCGTGCAGACTTAGATATACTCCTAGATATTTTTTTAAAACGATATGATGAACGTCAGCAAGAGTTAGATAATTTAAATAGTGATTTGGAAGCTCGCATTAAAACAGAAGTTAACATCGGTAAGGCAAACCAAAAACGCTTTGAACAACAAGCAAAAATGGCAGCTATGGGTGAGATGATGGATGCTGTAGCTCATCAATGGAAACAACCACTAAATGCACTCTCTATGATGTCTGATATGCTGAGAGATGACTTTGAAAGAGGACTTGTTGATAAAGCTTATATTGAAGAGATGACAAATGATACACAGATTCAAATAGAACATATGGTTACAACTCTTAAGGAGTTTAGAAACTTTTTTAGACCAAGAGAGGAAAAAGAGAGCTTTGGAATAAAGCGATGTGTGCAATCTGTAATGCTTCTTGTTAATGATGAATTTTTAATAAACAATATAAATATACATGTAGATAACAATAAAGAGATAATTATACATGGAATTGAAAATGAGTTTAAGCACTTAGTTTTAAATATAATTAACAACGCAAAAGATGCTTTTAATGAGCGGAATATTAAACAAAGAGATATATTTATATCTTTTTATAAAGAAGATAATTTTATACATGTAGATATTCAAGACAGTGCAGGAGGAATTCCTACAAATGTAATAAATGATATATTTAAACCAGAGGTAACTACCAAAAAGAGTGGTAAGGGCACAGGAATAGGTCTTTATATGAGTACACAAATTGCGGAAAAACTTGCTGGTTCACTATCGGTAAAAAACCTAGAAAAAGGTGCTTGTTTTACACTCAAAATTCCTTTGTAACTTCAAATTCGATATAATTTCAAAATAACAACAATATGTAAGAGTGTGTTATTAAAATTCAAGTTAAAGGTTCAATAATGAATCAAATTCAAGCGGGCAAATACCGCCCATATCCGCAAGTAGATTTGCCAAATAGAAAATGGCCGACTAAAACTATAACAAAAGCTCCCGTATGGTGCAGTGTAGACTTACGTGATGGTAATCAAGCACTAAAAAACCCTATGAACATGACTAAAAAACTTGAACTTTTTGCACTCTTACTTAAACTCGGTTTCAAAGAAATAGAGGTTGGTTTTCCATCTGCTTCTGCTGTAGAATTTGACTTTTTGAGAAAATTAGTTGATGATAAGCTAATTCCTGATGATGTTAAAATTCAGGTTTTAGTTCAAGCTAGAGAGCATTTAATTGCTAAAACTTTTGAGTCCTTAAAAGGTGTTAAAAAAGCAACTGTTCATCTTTATAATTCAACTTCTGTAGCGCAGAGAAAAATAGTTTTTGATAAAAGTAAAGAAGAAATTATTGCTCTAGCGCTAGAGGGTGTTGACTTGGTTAAGAAGTATGAGAAAAACCATGATGGGCAAATATTTTTAGAGTATTCACCTGAGAGTTTTACAGGTACTGAACTTGAATTTGCTGCAGAGATTTCAAATGCTGTTACTGCTCGCTGGGGAATAAGTGATACAAGAAAAGTTATCATCAACTTACCTGCTACAGTTGAGATGGCGACTCCAAATGTATATGCTGACCAAATTGAGTGGATGGCAAATCATTTAGATAATCGTGAAAATGTAATTATCTCAACTCATACTCATAACGATAGAGGAACTTCTATAGCTGCCACAGAACTAGCACTTTTAGCTGGTGCTGATAGAGTTGAAGGAACACTTTTAAGTAATGGCGAGAGAACAGGTAATGTCGACATGATAACACTTGCTCTTAATATGTTAACTCAAGGTGTTGATCCGCAGCTAAATTTCTCAGATATCAATGAAGTATTAGATGTCGTAGAGAGATGCACAGAGATGGTTACACATGCTCGCCATCCTTATGTGGGAGAACTAGTTTATACTGCTTTTTCAGGCTCTCATCAAGATGCGATAAATAAAGGTTTCGCTCACAGAAAAACAGCTGATGATAACTTTTGGGAAGTGCCATACCTTCCAATTGACCCAGAGGACGTGGGAAGAACATATGAGTCAATTATCCGTATAAACTCACAATCTGGAAAAGGCGGTGTTGCTTATATCCTAGAAAATGACTTTGGCTATCAGCTTCCAAAAGCTATGCATCCAGAAATCGGAAAACTAGTTCAGGCTGTAAGTGATGAAAAAGGTGAAGAGCTTAGTTCAGATGAAATTTTGTCAATTTTCAAAGAGAACTACTTTGAGATTAAAGAGCATATATCTTTGGTAGATTTTACTTTGACATCCACAAAAGGAAAATCTACATGTACTCTTACTTACACTTATTGTGGTGAAGAGATTACAGTAAACGGCGAAGGGAACGGACCTGTTGATGCGTGTAAAGACGCCCTTATGAAGAACTATAAAAACAGTTTTACAATTCACTCATATTCTGAGCACTCTTGCGGGGATAAAAGCTCTGCAAAAGCAATTGCATATATAGAGATACAAACAGACACAACTCTCTCTTGTTTTGGTGTTGGTGTCGATAATGACATTACAGTAGCTTCAGTTATGGCACTATTTTGTGCAATTAACAGGGCGTATAATTAATATATAAAATATTTAACATCAGAATATAATTATATTTAATCAGATATAATTATATATGGATAAAAAAATATTACTTTTAGAAGATGATACTCTTTTAGGTGAGACTCTGCTAGAACTCCTAAGTGGTGCCGGTTATTCTGTAGTATTAGTCACCTCTGGGGATGCAGCCATAGATGAGAGCTATGATAGTAGTTATGACCTTTATATATTTGATATAAACGTGCCTGACATCAATGGTCTTGAGCTTTTGAAGTCGCTCAGGGGTGCGGAGGATAAAACTCCTACTATATTTATAAGTGCTCTAGTTGATATGAGTTCTATCTCCAAAGCTTTTGAAGTTGGTGGGGATGATTATATAAAAAAGCCATTTTTCCCAGAGGAACTACTTATAAGAGTGAATGCAAAGCTCTCATCTAAAACTTCAAATATAATCTACAATAACTTAGAGTATGATTCTCAAACAAAAACACTTAGAAAAGATGGACATGTAATAGCTCTTGGTGAAGTTCAGGAGAAGCTGTTTGATCTTTTTATAAATAATATTAATAATGTTCTAGACAAAGATTTACTGATGGAGTGTTTAGAAAGGCCATCACCAACTGCACTAAGAGTAGCGCTTACAAAACTAAAACAGACGACAGGACTAAATATAAAAAACCTCCGTTCAATAGGATATATCCTTGAGTAGAGTAGAACTCGAATCATTTTTAAAGGGTTTTGTCCTCTTTTTCAGCTCTTTAGGAGTTTTAATAGCTATACTTTTTTATATTAACTATACAAAAGAGATTCAAACTCTTGATGAGAAAATATTTTCTCAGATGAGAGTTTGCAGCTTCAATTTGAAATGTGAACAGTTTAAAATAGACTTTATACCACTGCATGAGCAAAGCTTCTATACACTATATAAAGATGATAGCGGATTAAGCAGTTATTATCCAATACCAAACTCTAAAAAATATGTAATGTATTTTAATTTCAATGCACAAAATTACAAAACAGAACTTAATAAACTACAAGATAGTGCGTTGTGGAATTTTTTCACAATATTGGGCATCATTTTTATTTTATCAATTCTATTTTCTATTTACGCTTTGCATCCGCTTAGAAGTGCTTTGCTTCTGACTCAAGAGTTTATAAAAGATATTCTCCATGATTTTAACACCCCACTTGCTTCACTTAGACTTAACAGTTCGATGCTTAAACATGAGCTAGGAGATAATAAAAAAATAGACAGGATTGAACAGAGTGTTCAAAATATACTAAATCTGCAACAGCATCTCCGTTCATATTTAAATAACCATTTATTAGAAAAAGAGGTGTTTGAGTTAAGAAGCACTATAAAAACTCATATAGATATGTTAGAAAAAAACTACCCTGATATAAAATTTGAGGTTGATATACAAGATTTAAATATCTCTACATGTAAGGATGCATTCATAAGAATAATAGATAATATTTTAACAAATGCAGCTAAGTACAATAAACAAAACGGCTCTGTTAAAATATACTACGACCATAAAACCAATAATTTGCATATTACAGATACAGGAAAGGGGATAAAAAATCCAAAACGTATGTTTGATAGATTTTATAAAGAGCAAGAGAGAGGGATAGGGATAGGTCTTCATATAGTCAAAAAACTATGTGATGAGTTGGGAATAAAAATCAACGTTAACAGTGCGCCAAACGAAGGTACAGAGTTTACTCTAAATGTTTCTAAACTAACACTCGACTAACACTCATGTGCAATAATTACAACATCAAAACAAAAGGATTAACAATGAAAACTTTATCAATAAGTGCAACTTTACTGTTGCTAGGAACTTTAACATTAGGTCTCTCGGCTACGGTTGATGAGCAAATTAGAGCAATTGAAGCGGCAACTACTACACAAGATAGAGTGAGACTTGTAAATGAGTTTAAAACAACTCTGTCAACTATGAGTGAACAAGAGAGAGCGGTGGCTATTGATCAGTTTAGATCTACCATGCAAGCCGATGCAGAGCAGGTTCAAACAAGAACGCAGACTAGGGAAAGAAATCGTCTTAACCAAATGGATGAGACTCAGGTAATGCAACAGAACCAAATAAGAAATCAGAATCAAGTTGGATCACAATATATGCAACAAAATAGTGGTGGTTCTAGCAAATTTATGAATAAAAGATAGGTCTAAAAATAACTAGGAATGTATCGTCATTGTGGCGATACAGGAGGATGCGTACATGTACAAAAAAATAACAACTCTTTTAGCGATAACCTCGCTTAGCTTATATGCTTACAGCGATAAAGATATGGATGGCGTTGATGACACATTGGATAAATGTCCTAACACACACTTCAGTGAATTAGTGGATATGAATGGTTGTACAATTGAAAATTTAGAGGGTGAACACCACTTTGACATAATATATGGTCTTAATTTTACCAAAGCTGATTACACAACCACTGAGAAGACAGATACTACCACGCAGGACTTGCAGTTAGATTACTACTATAGAAACTTTTCCCTTCAACTTATTAGTTCTTACTACGACTACAATAATAAAACATATAATGAGAGTGGTATGAATGATTTATTTATAGGTGCCTACTACAAACTGTCTCCTACGGATGAATTAACTCTACGGTTTGGTGTAGGAGTAGCTATGCCAACGTATGATTCGCTACTAAATAATAATAATTCCGACTACACAGCATCTATGAATATTGGATACAAACTAGAGAGCATAAATTTATTTGCAGGCTACAGCCACACAATGGTAAATGATGATGATGTAGTTGGAGTTGTTTCATATCAAGACACCAACTCATTTACTGTAGGTGCCGGTTTTTATCCGCTAAAAAATCTATATGTAAGTGGCTCATATAATGATAGTGACAGCATATATAAAGATGTAGAGACTATAAAAAGCCTTTCCCTTTATGCTTTTTACAATATAGATGCAAATTGGTTTACGAGTTTTAGTTACTCTTATGGACTAAGCGACAGTGCCAGCGATAGCTCTACATCTTTTCGCATAGGCTACTACTTTTAAAACAGCAACACCTCTTCTGCTTTAACCTCCGTCTCTGCGCGAGGCGGTTTTGAGATATCACTGAAATACTCTTTTTTGCCGTTAATATCTACCTCCATAACCCCATCTGGCACTTCAAACTTTCTTTGAATTTGCGGATAGAGCTTCAAAACATTCTGATAAAACATTGAAAATGCTGGTCCGGCTATTTTACCGCCTGTCTCTTTTATATGCATAGGTGTGTTGTCGTCGTTTCCAAACCATACCACTGTTTCAATTGTTGGTGAATAGCCTGCGAACCATCCATCCATGTTGTTATTTGTAGTTCCTGTTTTTCCTGCAAGCTCTATTCCGCTTGCTCTTGCTCTTCTTCCTGTCCCTTTTTTTATGACATCCCTTAAGATAGTTGTCATTATATAGGCCTGTGTAGGCTCCGTAATAAAGCGCGTTTGCTCTTGTTTCTCATAAATCGTAGTTGATTTTTTATCTATATAGCGTATAAGATGAGGCTCAACTTGAACACCGGCATTAGCAAAAGATGTATAATATTTTGCCAGCTCAAGAGGTGAGAGAGAGATAGTTCCAAGCGAGATAGACAAATCAGGAGGAAGGTTTTTTATACCAAATTTTTTAAACTCTCTTAAAAGTTCTCTAAGACCTATATCGTTTACAAGATTGATAGTAGCAAGATTTCTTGAGTGAACAAGAGCTTCTCTAAGACTTACAAGACCTTTATAGTTCTCTTCATAATTTTGAGGTTGCCACTTTAACTCTTCGCCATTTTTTTCATACGTATATGTTCTGGCAATATCAACAAGTTCTGTTGCTCCTGAATAGCCTAAATCAATAGCAACCTGATATATAAATGGCTTAAATGCAGAGCCAGGCTGACGGCGACCTTGCGTTGCACGATTATAAGGAGAAGTTTTATAATCTACACTTCCTACAAGAGCCAATATATCACCCGTTTTAGAGTCAAGTGAGACCAGTGCTCCGTTTAACTGAGTTGTATTTACGTCAGGGGCAATTTCATAATTTGAATTATTGGCGAGTTTTTTTTCCTCATAAGTCTTGTATTTCTCTATCCTTTTTAGCGACATATCATAGGCACTTTTAAGAGACTCAATTGCTACCTCTTGAAGTCGTATATCTATTGTGGTATAAATCTCATAGCCACCTGTTTTTAAATCATTTATCCCTAGATTTTCCACCCGTCTTGCCACCTCATCCACTATAAAAGGCGCACGGTTTTGTGTCAATGTGTCG